>DAOVLS010000184.1 GCA_030631125.1 Planctomycetales bacterium | reverse complement strand
TCGGAGAACGTGGAACATGATAAATGGTGGGCGGGGCGTCTGGAGCATGGTTATGATGCGGTTACTCTGCGGGCAATTCGCCTGCGACAAACCGGCGAGTTGGCACGATGCGCATTCGCCCCTCAGGCTCGCGATAGAGATCGACTCCGGCGAATGCGCCCGACATGATCGTCCGGTGGAAATCGAACTGAATTTCAGCACGCCGGCTGCCCGGACTCCGGGCGGGCAAATAAAGTTCGACGAAGCCGCGCTGGCGGTCGTTGAAGTCAAGCCCGACGGCGGCAAGGTGGGCGAGGCCGTCGCCTGGCAGTTCGACAGGTCTGATACCTTCGACGCCGCCAGCCATGCGGCGGGGACGTTGACGTTGGTGCTTGGCGGCGAGACGGTTCGCGGCACGACGCGCCGCTTCCAGGTGTACTTTGGAGGTCAGACCCGGACCAGACCGTCCTTGTCCAAGCCGCAGGTAACCGTAACCGATGACGTGCAACACCGGGGCCAGGCAAGTTACAAGATCGCCACGCCGGGCGGAACGTACCTTTACCACAAACAGGGGGGCGGTTTCGCATCGCTGTTCGACGCCGACGGCAACGACTGGATATCCTACCGTCCCAGTGGCGGGTCAGCCGGGCACTACCGCGGCATTCCGAACCTGGTGTATCCCGATGGCTACTTCCATCCCGGCAATACCGAATGCGTCAGCCGGCTCGATGCCGACGGGCCGATAAAAGCCCGAATCGTTTCGCAGTCCAGGGATGACAAGTGGGCATGTCGGTGGGATATCTTCCCGAACTTTGCCCGCCTGACGGTTACCAGGGCGGCTGGACCCTACTGGTTCCTCTATGAGGGTACACCCGGCGGAAAGTTAGGCCTCGACAGCGACTTCTGCATTCGACCGCCCGACGTGCGCACCAAGGCCGCCGAAAGTTGGATTGCGACGCTGGGAGACCCCGAATGGGTCGCCTTTGGCGACGAAAAACTCAAACGCGTCCTCTACCTGGTCCACTGCCAGCCCGACGAGGCCGTGGACTCCTACTGGCCGATGGAGGGTAACATGACGGTCTTCGGCTTCGGCCGAAAAAATCTCGAGAGGTACATGACGGCCGTGCCCAACCAGTTTGTTATCGGCCTGGCCCCGGAGTCTGCTTTCGTTGAGGCAATGAGTTCGGCATATACTGACATTGCAGCGAGAGTGCTTGGGGTAGAGGTTCGGAAGAGACCGTAAATCTCGCCGTCCGGCACGGCGGGGTTTTTTAAGGGGCCACGAATCTTGCGCCGTGTCGATTTGACTTTTCGTTTCGCGGCAGGACAGGAGCCCCGCCGCGCAGGACGTAAATTACTTCTTCGGCAGTTCCTTGCGAACCAGCCCGGTGATGCTTACCAAGCCTCAGAAAAAGGCGAGACTCCGTCCCAGCCTACCCTCTATTGTCAATCCTGATACACGGGAAGATGTGAAGCATCAGAGCGGATAATGTTCTTTTGTATCGCTCGGCGGGGCGCGAAAGGTCCCGACAAGGCCCACAAGGACTGGCCACTTAAGTGGCCAGTCCTCTATGCTGCCTCATCAACAACCCCTCCGTCACCATGTTCTCATGACCTGCGGCGGCGAAGGAGGGCCAACCCGCCAAGGGCCAGCAGCGACAGCGTCGCCGGTTCGGGGACGATGATGATATGGTGTTCGCCGGGAACAACCCAGGGTGAAAAGTCGGGTAATCCTTCGACGTCCGGTAGTGGTATCCTCACCGCACTGTTACCCAGATTGCTTATCAGAATGACAACTCCCTTCTCAGTCGATACGCCCGACCATTGCACACCCCCGGTCTTATCCGTCTCCAGGTTCAGTACCTCAACACCGCCGTCTGTATCGAACAGCCAGTCCAGGCTGGTCCACGCTTCGATCATGTCGGTCTTGAACTTTTCGTTGTCGTAGTTCTCATCTGATGATCGCCACATATAGTATCCGTCCGCACCTCTCAGCCGGACGTGCTGGAGCAACCTGGCGATATCCGGACGAGGAAGGGGCTCGGCTACGTGAGGGTCTCTTTTGACGAAATTTCCGACCCAGGGAATCAATTGATGCCCATCGGGCAGCGCCCGTTTGGCTACGGAGACTTTTTCAATCGGCGCCCAGAACATTGCCGCTCGCACGTTCGGCGCGACGTCGGAACCCCATGTCGTCGAGTGCGTGTGTTTCACATAATACGAATATTGATAGATATTGGGCATGGCGACATTCAGTCCGCTCGTGCGATAAAAGGCGTCCCTGTCGGAACGATCCGTCTGACTCGGATAGGGGTTCGACTTGTCACTGGCGCCGGGGTAATACATGTAGTTACCGACGAAGGCGCCATTTACCGCCGGGTTGCTGTGTGATCGAACCTGCAGGACCATGGCCAGCGTATCCTCATTCGCTTCCGTTCCGGCCGTCGGCTCAAAATCAGCAAAGACATAATTCAACCTCGCCACCATGTCCATAACAGTAGCCAAGGCGCCGGGGTCCTTGGTGCCGTGAATCGGACTGGTGTATGGCGTAAGCCTCAAACCCAGGGGGCGATTCTGGGCAAACAGTTCGTCATAAAGGACTTGATATCGTGGATCGTCCGCAGCCCTCCACGCGCCGGGCAAAGGTACGGGAGTGATCTCCTCGTGAACGGCGTGAAACCCGCTGGGCAGCGTAAGAGGTGAGTATGTCCCGCCGGCGTGGATCGGAGTAACACACCAGTCGAAAAGCGGCGGCCAGTCGAGATTCTGCTGTGCCATTGATACATGCGGGAAACAGACAATCGCCGGCAGTACAAACATGAGAAACCACTTTGGCCCGAATAACCACGTGACGATGCGTATCGGCGCGAATATAGTTACTTGAGCGGCCATTATTCCTCCTTGCAAATTACATCCGAAAGTTACAAATCCGTCAAAATATTTACATAAGTATTATACCACGAATCCTAAACATTGAAAAGCAGATTCCATACCCCCATGCCGGAGCGGTTAATCCTCCCGCCGACGCACGGCCTTCGTTATGCCGGCAACGACGGCGTAAGTAAGTAACCAACCTGCGATTATATGAAACCACAGGTATCCCCACAGCGGCCATTTCCACCGGCAGTGCGGAGAGGGATGCCAGTAATCTTCCTGATGCAGGTCCACCAGCGGAATAAAACAGTCCAGCGAATATATCGGAGCACAGAATTTCGGGTATTCTTTGGGAAGTTGCCCCGTTTCTTTGTAGTCCTTGTCCAGATAGACCCGCTCTTTTGCCGGCTCGATAAGCCCGCGGGCTGGTCCATCCCAGTAAATCGTTGTTCCTATCCCGACAAACACCGCCAGCCATATAAGCGCCAACCAAAGGCGATAACCGTACCCCACAGACCATTTGAAGAGCCAATGGACAAACCGCCTGAGCCAGTTCATCCGGCTGTATTTCCTGCGAGCATCCTCTCCAGCCAAGAGGATTTTACGCGACTCGCCCTTGTGCCCGGCCAAACGAAGAACCTTTGCTAACTGCTCATACGGCTGCGGGCGAAACAGATTATTTTCCCGTTTGGCATCCTTCGGATACTGCCTCTCCAGCCATTCCTTGCGGGTTTTCGCATCTGTCGGAGAACCGCTCGTAATAGCCCCGTACTCAAAGCCGCCAATACGGAGATTCCCCGCTTCAGGCCAGTATTTCTTGTCCTCGCTATCCAGTAACACACCCACTCTGGCATCTATGAGGTTCAACTGTCCGGTAATACGGAAACCACCATCCAGAAAAAGTCTGCCGCCGATTTTGGCCCTCTCGGTGCTCAGTGCATCTCCATTTTCGTTTTCAAACCGCCCGCCGCGGCAGGACAGGTCACCTGTAATTTTCGCACCGAGCAGCCTGACCTCGCCAGTGGTGCGGAAGCCTTTATTAAGAAAGACACCCCCACCGATTTCGACCTCGTCGGCGATCAACGCGTCTCCGTTTTCGTTTTCAAACCACCCGCCGCGGCAGGACAGTTGGCCCCTAATCTTCGCACCGGATAGCCGGACCTCGCCTGTAGCGTGGAAGCCTGTATTGAGAAAGACACTCCCACCGATTTCGACCCCGTCGGCGCTCAGTGCATCACCGTTTTCGTTTTCAAACTGCCCGCCGATGCAAACCATGTCGCCTGTAATTTTTGCACTGGGCAGCCGGACCTCGCCTGTAGCATGGAAACCTTCATTGAGAAAGACATCCCCGCCGATTTCGGCCCTGTCGGCACTCAGTGCCTTTGGTTCTTCTCCAACCTCGTTTTCGAATCGCCCGCCACAGCAGACCAGGACGCCTGTAATCTTCGCTCCGAGCAGCCGGACCTCACCTATTGCGCGAAAGTTTTCATTGAGAAAGACTGCCCCACCGATTTCGGCACTGTCGGCGTTCAGTGCATATCCATTTTCGTTTTCAAACTGCCCGCCGATGCAAACCATGTCGCCTGTAATTTTCGCACCGGGTAGCCTGACCTCGCCGCGCACAACAGCGCTATGCAGTGATAAAACGCTGCGGACAGTCAGACCGTCGGCGTGGATGAGAACGACGTTATCTTCGTTTCCTTCACTGGTGGGGCCGATGTGACTTCTGTTGAAGTACAGGCTGCGCGTTTCTGCACCCATTAGATCAATGCCATCTGGCACTGCGCAGGAAAACAGTGCTAAAGGGAAGGGGACGGTTGCAAAGCCCAAGTCAATTTTTTCTTCAATCCTCGCGGCCTCGACCTGTACGCCTTCGAGATCAACCAGTTTTTGCGCTTCGGCGTCTGTGCACAGCCAGCGGATGATTTTGGCGCGGATGGTGCGGTCCTTGTCCCACTTGACGGCACCGCGTGGCCCATCGAGGCGCCACTTTCGCCAAAGATTGGCCTTCGCCTGACGTATCGGGCTTCCTTTGTTTTCTTCAGTAAGGTTGGCATTTAGCAGTTCGAGGCCAGCCTGATTAATCACTGGGCCGCATACGGCGGTTTCGCCTTTTACCGCGGCGCGGAGCATCTTTTCCTCGGCGGCAGTGAATGGCAGCAGGTTGGGGAATTCCCGTCTTGCCAGTTCGACGAGTTTATCGGCCTTGTCGGGCATGTCTTTGTTCTACCACAGAGGGCACGGAGAACACAGAGGTTGTTACAGAAGCGGGAAAGAAATATCGAACAGCGAATAACGAATGTCGAACTTTGCTGGGTGCCATGCCCTCACCCGTCTTCGGGGGTGGGCATGGCACCCATCAAATAAATCAAATAACCTGTTACAAAGTACCAGTCCCTAATCCCAAATCCCTGGTCCCTTTTCTATCAATCTCTCTGGACGACCTGATCGCCTGTAAAAGATTCGCCCGGAGGTAGTAACTCCAGCGCCAACTGACGCCCCCGCCGATTCACCTGCCGCGGAGACGCCAGTTCGCCCAGGCGAATCTGTTGGTCCCACAATGTTCGGCGGACCTCGTGCCGGCCGGCCGACAGACGATAAGTTTCAGCCCGGACGGACGCCTGCTCCAGGCGAAGATGCACCATCACAGCAGCAATT
>DAOVLS010000230.1 GCA_030631125.1 Planctomycetales bacterium | reverse complement strand
GGACGCATTGCCCTAACAATCGCACCTCGCCCGTCGATCCGCGCTGAAAACCCAGGCAGCATTTCAGCAGCGTGCTCTTACCCGCGCCGTTCGGGCCAAGGATCGTAACGACCTCGCCGGCCGAGACTGTCAGGTCTTCGACAGAGAGGATCGTCCGCCCGCCGGCAAATACGCTCAACCCGTCAATCTGTATCACCGAATCGGTCATTATTACTTGTTGATTTATCATTCAAACAGCGCCGAACGGCAAGCCGCGCGGCTTGCCGTTCGGCGCTGTTTGAAAGGAGTATTACGAGACGCTATTTTGAACAAAACAAAAAACAGCATCCATTAAATCACCTGTTATACGCGACAAGTTTGGTGACGTTGTCGCGGATGAGTTTATCGAACCCGTCGGCGGTTGGGAAGTTTCCGAAGACAACCACCTTCGCCCCGAGTCGCTCGGCCAGTGAGTCCGCGAGTTGCCGACCGGCGGGGAGATTGGCGATGATTATCTTCGCACCGGACTGCCTGGCGGACCGGATGGCCGAGTCTATGTTACTGATGCCGGCGGTATCGGAACCGGAGAACGTGGCGACCACGTTCAGGCCGAGAAACCGGCAGAAGGACGCCTGATGCTCGCCGGCCAATACGGGTACGCCTTTGAGGTTCGCCGATTCTATTTGCCCTTTCGCCCAGCCGCCCAGCGAAGACATTCGCTCCACAACTTTTTTCAGGCGTGCGTCGGCAGCGGGGCGGTCGAGCAATCCGGCGGATGTGAAGGCGTCGGCTACCTGTCGGCAGGCGGACAGATAACTTTCCGGTTCGCACAGCCCGCCGTGAATCTTTATCGAGGTGATTTGCAGGCCGGACTCTTTGAGGTCCGAGAGTTTCGCCTCCAGCGATGCCTGGAAGTCCTGGCGCAGCAGCACCTTGCATCCGCGGAGTTGCTCGATCTGCGAGGGGCGGACGTCGAAATGCCCGGGGCACATCCCCGGTCCGGCCAGGCGAAGCACGCCCTTGCCGTCGCCAAGAAACTCCTTCGCGGCGCATTCCAGATACGACGTACTCGCCGCCACTGTCGGCGGAGGCGAAGTATCTTTCTTACCGCACCCGGCCACTACAAACAGCACCGCTAAAAGAAAAATGGGACAAGTCCGATTGTCGCCGTGAGAGTATTGTTTGTTTTTCATCATTTTTACTGCCAATAATTGAACTTATCCCCTTTTTGTTCCGGATTTACCGGGACGTAACATATTGTCCCTCAGTGATACGAGATCGCACGATAAGCCCCTTTTCTGATTCGCCGGGATACCACGCATCCCGCGCGAGTGGATGATGTTGCTCCAGCGCCTTCCAGTAGCCGATATCGCCGTAGGTTCCGACGCTCCAGAGGACGAACTTGACAGGAGTGGTTTTCGGGTCGGTCCAGGTCTTGCCCGATGAATTGTTGCCATTGGGGAAATCATCCGGAACCCATAGTCCCGTTATGGTGCCGGCGCCGTTGTGGTAACCTTTCCCCGGCGCGAGGTATTTGTAGGTGCGATCGGGATTGAACGGGTCGATGGCCGAAACCGTCAGGTGGCTGTCGGCCGGCGGAGTAGGCAGGTAGTTTCCATGCGCCAACTCGCCCGGCAGCTCGGCCCAATCGGGCACCTTGGCTCCGCCCCCGTACTCGCAGTAGGTTCGCGAGGGTGGATACGCCTTATTGTGTCCGTAATAGACCTCAAGGGCAGTGGCGATTCCGGAAAGTTCCGCCTTGGCCTGCGTTACCTTGACCAGAAACTTCGCCCGGCCCAGGCTTGGCAGAAGCATCGACACCAGCAGGGCAAGAATCGCCACAACCACAAGTAACTCCACGAGGGTAAAACCTGCGTGTTGACCGTTTTTGCCAAGCATGATCGTCGTAATACTAGGCTTTGTCTGAAAAGTCATCTTTTTAGTCCCATAGGGACGTTTTTCTTAGCCACGGGCGGTAGCCCGTGGAAAATGTCGCCACCTGAACCCAGCTCCGTAGGAGCGTCTTAATTCAATCACAACCTGTTCCGATAACAACATTTAGGCACCCCGCCGGGGCTTGAAAAAAGGCGCATCCCCAAACCCCGGGCTTCCGCCCGGGGCTAAGAAAGATGCCCCGCTGGGGCTTGAAAAAACCAGCAAGCTGGATATTCTATTTTTCAGACAGAGCCTAAATCAATAATTCTTATGCGTCCATTATCGACTTCTGCGTCGGCGCAGGATCGCCATTCCGCCGAGGACCAGCATCACCGCAGAGACCGGCTCGGGAATGACGACCCCGTCGGACTGGGTTACCCAAATCTGGTAGCCGTCCGTCAGACCGCTGCCGGGGACAGGGCCGCCGGAAAACTCCGGTTCCTGATTACCCAGACCGATTACGTCGAACTTGCCGGTAGGCTGCTGGCCGAACGTAACATTGCGAAGCGCCATGAGCAGTTCGTTTCCGTCATCGTCGGCGATGATGATGTCCTCGTTGCTGCCCCACGTGCCGGAGACGATGTGCACGTCGTTGATGCGGATTCGCCGGCACTGATAGTGCTCCCCGCCGCAACAGCGGGTGAAGTTGAAGGTGTTCATTTCCGCAATGGTAACGACTTCCGGTTCCGGCAGGCCTACACCGGCTTCGAGCAGTTCGACGGTGAAGTTCAGTTCCGGTGCGGCGGAGTGGCGTTCGTGGATGTTGGTCTTGCCGCCGACGGCCCCGGCGTAGCCGGTGATGCGGACGCGGTCGCCTTCGCGGAAGCCGCTGCCGTTGAGCCGGGCAAGTTCGTCGGCCCAGACGTCGCCCTGATAGAATTTCCCGGCCCATGCGGCTGTGCCTGCGTGGTCGTCGCCCTCGCCCTGCACGAATATCTGCCACATAGTGGCTGGGTTCAGCATTTCCTCGGGATTGTTCAGGCAAATGCCCTCCACCACGACGAGATTCGCCGGGACCGGGTCGGCGTTGACCTTGTAATAATTGGGCGTTCCGTCGGTATCGACCATCTGCAAGTGCCAGTGAGTCTCGGCTGGGGCGGGCGCTGCGACGAGCAGCAGTACAATTGCAGCAACAACAAACTTTGTGACTTTTGCGAGCATGAGCGTTCTCCTTTCCTCTGTTTTCGAGCACGGCCAAAAAATCCAGCAGGGATGCAGGGGATACAGGGGATGAGTATTTATTAGAAAACAAAAAAGAATTATCCCATGCATCTCCTGTATCCCTGCTAATGCTTGTATCTGCCGCCGTTCGTGTTGAGCCTTGACACGATCAAGACCATGCGGTATTACCAGAGCGGCTTTTGTTAATACGCGAGGAGTTGTGTTACGTCAAGATTGAATATTAAAAAATCGGGAAAAATTATTACGGACGATCCGCGGGTCGCCTTCTTTAACCGCCACGCCGGTTCATGGGACGACGACGTCTCGGCCATTGACGCTAACCTCATCCGCCTGGAGGAGTTGCGGGAAATGATGGGGCTGAGCGCCGGGCAGGACCTTCTTGAGGTCGGGTGCGGGACCGGGCAGATTACGGGGTGGCTTTGCGAGGCCGTTGCGCCGGGGCGGGTCCTGGGCGTGGATTTTTCCGAGGTCATGCTGGCGGCGACGCGGACCAAGGGTATTGACGCCGAGTTTCGCCTGTTGGATATTTGCAATGATAGACCTGAAGGCGAATTTGACCTGGCCTTGTGTTTCCACAGTTTCCCGCATTTCCGCGACCAGGCCGGTGCGTTGGCGAATATTTCGGCAGCCTTGAAGCCCGGCGGGTCGTTGGTCGTGATGCACCTCGCCGGTAGTGGGGCGATTAACGCTTTTCACAGCGGCGTCGGCGGGGCGGTAGGGAGCGACATTCTCCCAGCCGGCGGAGAATGGGACGACCTTCTAACCCATGCCGGTCTGAAACTCGCCGAACTTATCGACCGCGACGACCTGTTCTTTCTCCGCGCCGTGGAACGGGCGTTGCCGCTCCGCCAAGGCTGCGCAGCACAAGCCCGCCCGTGATGCCTGCCTTATTCCTGACTTTATTTTCTCCGTCGTCGGAGCATCGCCAACACGCCACCGGATAATAGTAATACTGCGGAGGCAGGTTCGGGGACAACGGTGATTGTACCGTCGCCGTACAGGTTGGAATCGTCCCAGTCCAGTCCGCCGGAAAGCCCCGGAAGGTTGACCGTGTCGAACTTGCCGGTAAGACTGCCCCAATCGAGGATGTCAAACGTATCGTCGAGTCCCGGATCGAAGTCGTCAATCAGTACCACGTCCAGCGTACCGGCCAGCGTGAGTGTGCCCGTTACGTCGATGGCGTCATAATCTGTGCCGCGCACCGTGCTGCCGGCAAGTTCAATCTCCATGGCCCCGGCGTTAATGATCAGGTCGCCGTCAACGGTCATCAGGCCGGCCGAGGAGCCTGGCGCGATTGTCCCGCCGTTGTTGACCAGGTTACCCTGAAACTGAAACGTCTCGACACTGAGAAAACCGCCGGTGAAGTTGAACACCGCCGTTCCGTACCCGGAGGTAATCGTTCCAGCCGTCAGCGACCCGCCTTCAAGGTTCACCGTGCCGTTCCCGGCGCTATATGCCCCGATACTCAAATTCCCTTCGGTGTCGACGGAAGCGCCGTCGCGGATTGTCAGCACGCCCGTGCCGTAATAGCCGACGCAGAGGTCGCCGCTGTTGGTCCAGTTGGACCCGTCGCCGCTGACTGTAACTTCGCCCGATGAGCTGTTGTTAAGCCCCAGGTAGCCGTTAGCGCTCGAGACGGCCCCGCCGTCGGTGATGCTTAGCACGCCCGCGCCCATTTCGCCGACGCGGAGGTATTTGCTGTTGGTCCAGGTGGACCCGATGCCGCTGACTGTAACTTCGCCCGATCCGCTCATGTAATACCCCAGGTAGCCGGTCGTGTTCGAGACTGCCCCGCCGTTGGTGATGCTCAGCGTGCCCGTGCCGGAGTTGCCGACGTAGAGGTAACTGGTGTTGGTCCACGTGGACCCGGTGC
>DAOVLS010000269.1 GCA_030631125.1 Planctomycetales bacterium | reverse complement strand
GGCCTTCTGACCGTTCTGGACGACATGGAGCGTGCGCTGGACCACGCCGCAAAGGACGACCCGCTGGCCGAAGGAATGCAACTGATGCACGACAAGGCGTTGGAGATTCTAGGTCGGCACGGTCTTGAACCCATCGCCGCCGTCGGTGAACCGTTCGACCCGCAGCGCCACGAGGCAATGATGACCGAACCGGCCGTGGACTACGATTCGCCGACCGTCCTGCGTGAACTCCAGCGCGGATACGAGTTCAAAGGGCGCGTGCTCCGCCCGACGAGGGTGGTTATCGCCGCGCCGCCGGCCGAGGACCGATAGCCATGCCGACATACGATTATCATTGCGACGCCTGCGGCGAAGATTTCGAGCTGTTCCAGCAGATAACGGCCTCGCCGATAAAGAAATGCCCCAGTTGCGGCAAACGCCGCGTCCGCCGACTCATCGGCGCAGGTGCGGGCGTAATCTTCAAGGGTAGCGGATTCTACCAGACCGACTATCGCAGCGACTCCTACCACAAGGCCGCCGAAAAGGAAAAATCAGCCGCCAAGCCCAAACCCGCAAAGGATTCGACCAAAGACAAACCGGCCTCGTCAAAAGCGAACGACAAGAAAAAATCGTAGGCCGGAACGGAACCCGCCTTCGATGGCTTCCGCCTCGAACCACGATTACGAAAGACACGTACCGGGCGGGAGGTTATACTACCGTCGTGTACAACAGGAGTGTTCATTATGGCAGAGCAAAAACGGCATACGGATGATTTCAAGTTTCACGCGGCTCGGATGTCGGGCGGCGCCTGTGCGGGATTCAGGGCAGCGAGACTCGCAGCGTTCGTGGCGGTTCTGGGCGGGCTGATAGTCTGCCAGACTCACCTTGGGGCCGAAAGAGCAAAGGAAGGTTCGACGACAAGCGCCAAATCCGGGCAAAAAGTGCCTGGGAAGACCTGGGTTCAGATTGGCGGGAAGATATACGGCGCCAAGCCGGACGCTCGCGGACCAATCGGCGGAGGGCCGGGATACGAGAAGATCGTAACGAAGGGAGACTACCAGCCACGAACGCTGGATGAGCTTCTGGCCGCCCTCAAGAAAGCAAAGAAGGGTCAGGTGGTCTGTCTTGCCGGAGACGTCGAGATCGACCTCACTGTACGCACCTACACCGAAAAGACCGTCATTGAGGTTCCCGAGGGGGTTACGCTGGCCGGCAACCGTGGACAGGATGGTTCGCTCGGGGCGATCATCTTCAGCGATGCGTTCCAAACCCGGCAGATGATCAGGGCGACAGGCCCCAACGTACGCATCACCGGGCTTCGGCTGCGCGGGCCGGAGTCAAAGCGGCGACTGGGGCACCACCGCCGATCCTTCCGCAATAGGAAAACACGTGGGCACAAATACTATTACAAGTTCCCGACTTCCAATGGGGTCTATACGAAGCACCCGGGGCTGGAGATTGACAACTGCGAGTTATCGGCATGGAGCCATGCCGCCATCCTCCTCAAGTCCGGCGACAAGCACCACATCCACCACAACTACATCCACCATAACCAGTACAACGGTTTGGGATATGGTGTGGCCCACAACAGGGCATTCTCGCTGATCGATTACAACCTTTTCAACTACAACCGGCACTCCATCGCTGGAACCGGCCGGTCCGGCAGCGGATACGAGGCCGCCAATAATGTGGAGATAGGCGTCTCGTTGAGCCACTGCTTCGACATGCACGGCGGGCGGGACCGCAAGGACGGGACGAGCATCGCCGGAGACTGGATGAAGTTCCACCACAACACGTTCCGGGCCAAAAATATGGCCATCGTGATCCGCGGTCTGCCCCGCCGGAAGGCCGAGGTCTATAACAACTGGTTCTGTCACGGCTCGGACAAGGCGGCCGTCAGGCACCGCGGCAAGACAGACATCTACGACAACGCCTATTCTCTTAAGAATCCCAAAGTCAAAGGCCTCAAACCGGTCGAGAAAAAGAGAAAAAGCAAATAAGGGCTTGGTTCAATTCGGGGGGACACTATGATGCAAAAGATTCTCATTCGTTGTTTTGTAACAGGCCCCCGCTTCAGCGGGGGTGATCAAGGCCCATACGCCCCCCCCCTTTTTCTCTTTCCCGCCCTTGGGGCGGGAAAGAGAAAAAGAGGGTTTTATAAACGACCACTGTATACCCCCGCTGAAGCGGGGGCCTGTTACAAAACAACATTAGGAACGACTGTTACCAGAAACAGATTGTTTTTGAACCATGCCCAAATAAGCAGTGTCCCGCCAGGAAGAAACCGTCCTGGTTAATTCCAACTTGAAGGCGTCCCCGAAACTAACCCTTTACGAATAACCCCTTATTGGTATTGTTATTTTGTCCGGGCTACCGATATAATGGGTGCAGGTAACAGGGATGCCTGTGAGGTAACAGTGAGAGTTCCCAAATCTGAAAAGAAGGCGATGCTGCTGGGCATCGGGCTGGATAACGACGACGGCCATATCCGCGCGACTCGCGGCGAGAATTTTCATATCGTCGGCGGAAGCGCCGATACGCACGAGGCGATGCAGGAAAAGTGCGTCAAGTTTAATGAGAAACTCAAAGGCAGGGGAAAACAACTGGAACAACTCCAAAGCCGGGAGTTTCTCGACATAGCGGCAGAGTGCGAGATGAACGTCGTTACGCCGAAGCCCGCCGGCCCGCCGGAGCACGAAGCGAATAATAACTGACGTACCCGTATCGGGGGTGTTTTTAGCTTGCTACTACCTTTGAGAGCGAGAAGATCGGCAGCAACCGCGCAATGGCGATGCCTCATACGATTCCTCTCATCACGACGATCATCACCGGTTCGATGAAACTGGTAACGGTTTTGATTGAGGTTTCCAGGTCCTGTTCGCAGAATCCGGCCAGGCGGTCCATCACCGGTCCGAGCCTTCCGGTCTGCTCACCGGCGGCGACCATTTGAGTAACGCTGCGAGGGATGAGCGGGCGTTTGAGCATCTCATCCGACAGGCTTGCGCCTTCTTTTATTCTCTCGCCCAGCGAGGTCCAGATTCGGCTGAAGAAGATGTTCCCTGATACTTCGGCCGTTATGGTCAGCGCATCGAGCATGCTCACACCGGCTGATATCATCGTCGAAAGCGTTCGCAGCGACCGCGCCAGGGCGCTTCGTCGGAACATGCTGCCGAGGATGGGCATGTTGATACGGATGCGGTCCAGAGTAATTTTCCCGTCAGGCTTGCGGAAGTACCAGTAGCATCCTGCGGCGACAGCCGCCAAGGCGACTATGATGTACATCCAGTAATTGACAAGCCCGTTCGACAATGCCAGCAGGAATCGGGTCGGCAGGGGCAGGACGGCGGATTTCCCGGCGTAGATTTTCTCAAACCGAGGCAGGATGAATACCAGCATGGCGACAACGACCGCAACGCAGAAGCCCAGCATCGCTATCGGATAAGTAGCCGCCCCCTTGACCTGCCTGCGTATCTCCTGCTGGCGCTGGAGGTACTGTGCGACGCGCTGGAGCATTTTACCCATCATTCCGGAGGCCTCCGAAGCCCTCACCATCGCCACGAACAGTTTACCGAAAATCTTCGGGTATCGGTTCAGGGCGGACGAAAAGTCCACTCCGCTCTTTACCTGGTCGGCAAGGTCGGCTACCACGTCGCGAAAGTCGATTGAATCAACCTGCTCGGCGATGCAGTCCAGCGCGTCCGGCAGCGGGACGCCGGTATCGACCATGACGGCCAACTGGTTGGCGAAGAAGATGATCTCCTCATGCCTGGCTCGTACTTTTCTGGTCCGGACGGTTCCCGCCGATTCAGGCGAAACCGATTGTTCACGCAGGTCAATGATGACGTTGCCTTCACTTCGCAACTGGCGTGATGCTTCTGCCAGGTCGGAAGCGTTCAGTACCCCGCTACCCGTCAATCCCCTGCTGTCTCGGACCTGATATACGAATTGTGCCATAATTTTGTGCTCCGTATAAGTTCTGTCTGAAAACTATTTCAGACAGACTTTTCAGCGATCAGCGATCAGCGATCAGCACCTTTATGTGCCGGGCTTTCGCTGACTGCTGAATGCTTAATGCTTTTTCTTATGCCGCCAGCAGGCGTCTCATCTTTTCCGGGTCCTGTGCATTGGCCAAGGCGTCTTCGGTTGAAACTCGCTTGTCGGTGACGAGTCGTGAAATAGCCATATCCAGTGTCTGCATCCCCCGTGACCGGCCGGTCTCTATCATCCCGGCAAGCAGGTGTGTTTCGTTGTCGCGTATAACCCGGCGAATGGCCGTTGTCGGCACCATTATCTCAACGGCGGGGACCAGACCGTCGGTGAGTTGATCGTGAAACAGTGTCTGGCAGGCAATGCCCTGGAGCGTCGCCGACAGTTGCAGTCGTATTTGCCCCTGCTGTTCGGCCGGAAAGACGTCAATGATGCGATTGATTGTCTGCACGGCCGAGGTTGTGTGCAGCGTCGCCAGCACGAGGTGCCCTGTTTCGGCGGCTGTCAG
>DAOVLS010000090.1 GCA_030631125.1 Planctomycetales bacterium | reverse complement strand
CGAACACCACCGCGTCCGAGCGGTGCACCTGTGCAACGCGACGTGCTGCACTTCTCTTAATCCATGGGTCGGGGCGGTCGATCTTGCGTCAATGGTCGAAGGGATTGACGGGCTGATGACCGATCCGTACTACACCTTTCACGAGACCGACTTTCACCCTCCGGAAGTGTACATGAGCGAAATTTGCAGGATTCTTCGCTGCTTCTGCGGCGAAGGTAAAACCGCCGGACTCTGCACCCAAGGATTCTCGCACGCGACCTTCACCCACCCGCTGGACGAGCGCGACGGGTGGTGGGCGGGAATCGTCCCGGCGGCGCTGGGGCTGGACGAGGTTACCGCTTATACCTATCTGCTCCAGAAAATCTCGCCAATGCAGAAGACCTACGAGAAGTCGTTCAGCCTGGACAAATACTTCAGCCGGACCGAGCCGGTCGATTTCGTCGGCATCGTCAACAGCGTCGAGACACAGTGCTTCGACGTCGATGCCGACCGCGGGACGGACTCGTGGCTTTGGTCCCGTATGCTGACGCTCGGAGAGGTCGCCAGGCACAACGCACTCCCCTACGGCTACCTGCCCTCGTCGCGGCTAAACAAAGATAACCTCCGCCGCTTTCCCGTCATCATTCTGCCGAACGTTTCCTGCATGAGCGCCGCGGCGCGAAACGCGCTGCGCGATTACGTCCGGTCCGGCGGCGTCCTTGTCGCCTGCGGCGAGACAGCCACACGCGACGAAACAGGCAAACTGCTCGACGATACCTTTCTTCAGGACATTTTCGGCGTCAAGTCTTTGGCGCCGCTGGAAGGTTCGGCGCAGTTCGCCCCGGCCGGGGATCATCCCGCCTTTGCCGACCTGCCCTGGCCGGATAAGACCACCGCCGCATATTGGGGCGGCGTTTTTCGCCCGGCGATGGGGCTGGAGCACGTCGTTCGGGTCGATCCCGGTGACGATGCGGAAATCCTCGCTGTCTTCGCCGAAGACAGTTCCGCCGCCAATCACCCCGCCGTTATGACCCGCTCACTCGGCGAGGGCAGGGCGATATTCCTGGCCGGTATTCCGAGCCGGACTTTCTACCGCCCCGAGTTCCGCATGGCGGTCCTGAACTTCGCCGGACGCGCCCTGGGCCGGCTTATCCTCGATTCCGCCGAGGATAAATTGCCAATCCGGGCAAAGGGTTTCCCGCCCGTCGTCCCCATGAACCTGATAAGGCCCATCGACCCGCGACTGATGCCGACCGCCGAATTCATGCCCTGCATCAGCGAGGACCTCTACCTGGCTACCGTTACTTCCTATTTCAAGGAACCCATGCAGTTCCAGATCGAAGTCGAACCGCCGGCGGAAAAGAAATGTGTGAAAATCCGGGAACTCATCAGCGGCAGGTCTATCGAAGACTTTAAGAAGACTTCCGGTAATCGTATTGAAATTGACGTGAAATTTTCTTTCGATGATTGCATCAAGGTTTTTGCATTCTTCCTGGAAAATTCCGACAAATGATTACCGCGAAACGGCAAGCCGTGCGGCTTGCCGTTTCGCGGTATCTTACGTACATTTACAGGGACTACCTGTTGAGTTTGCTTCGGAGGAATTTTCCGGTGTAAGATTTTCTGCATCGAACGATGTCTTCGGGCGTTCCCTGTGCGACGACGGTCCCGCCGGCGTCGCCGCCTTCGGGGCCGAGGTCGATTATCCAGTCGGCGCACTTTACCACGTCCAGGTTATGCTCGATGATGATAATAGAGTTGCCCTTGTCAGCCAGGCGGTTCAGGACGTTCAGCAGACTTCGGATGTCGGCGAAGTGCAGGCCCGTGGTCGGCTCGTCCAGCACGTAGAAGGTGTGGCCTGTGGCGGCCTTGCCCAGTTCGCTGGCAAGTTTTACCCGCTGGGCCTCGCCGCCTGACAGTGTCGTCGATGCCTGGCCAAGTTCGACATACGACAACCCCACGTCGTTGAGCGTCTTGATTATCCGCTTTATCTTCGGGAAGTTCTTGAAAAACGTCAAAGCTTCCTCGGCCCGCATCTCCAGCACGTCGGCGATGCTCTTGCCGCGATACCTTATCTCCAGCGTTTCGTTGTTGTACCGGCTTCCCCTGCACTCGGCGCAGGTTACATAGACATCCGGCAGGAAGTGCATGCCGATCCGTTTGGTCCCCTGTCCCCGACAGGCTTCGCACCTGCCGCCCTTAACGTTAAATGAGAAGCGTCCCGGTTTGTACCCGCGAATCTTCGCTTCTCGCGTTTTGGCGAACAATTGACGGATGAGGTCGAATACGCCGGTATAAGTGGCTGGGTTCGACCGCGGCGTCCTGCCGATGGGCGACTGGTCGATCTCGATTACCTTGTCGATCCTCCCCGTCCCCAGCAGCCTGTCGAACGCCCCCGGCTTGTCGCGCGAGCCGTACAAACTCCGGCGGAGCGATCGCAGCAGCGTCTGACTGACCAGCGTGCTCTTGCCCGAACCGCTCACGCCCGTAACGCACACAATCCCGCCGAGGGGGAACTTCACATCCAGGTCTTTGAGGTTATTTTCCCGACAGCCGCGGATTTCAATGACCTTGCGGAACGATAAAATCCTCCGCTCCTGCGGCGTCTCGATCTCCATTGCACGGGAGAGGTATTTCCCGGTGATAGACTCGGCCGCTGTCTCGATGTCCTTCAACTTCCCCTGCGCGACGACCCTTCCGCCCCGCCGCCCCGCGCCCGGACCCATGTCGATTATGTGATCGGCCGAACGGACCATCTCTTCGTCGTGCTCGACGACGATCACCGTGTTGTCGATGTCCCGCAGGTGTCGAAGCGTGGCGATCATCCGCTTGTTGTCGCGCTGGTGCAGGCCTATGGTCGGCTCATCCAGCACGTAGCAGACACCCACCAGCCCGCTGCCGACCTGCGTGGCAAGGCGTATCCGTTGTGCTTCGCCGCCTGACAGCGTGTTACTGGTGCGATCAAGTGTGATGTAACCTAATCCGACGTCCTCCATAAACTTCAGGCGGTGGCGGATTTCACGCAAAATCTGCTCTGCGATCCTGGCTCGTTCGGCGTCGAAGGTAAGCGAATCAAAGTAAACACGGGCAGCGGATATGCTCATACCGACAACGTCGCAGATGTTTTTCCCGTCGATTTTGACCGCCAGCGACGCAGCCTTGAGTCTCGCTCCGCCGCACGCCCGGCAGGGCTGCTCGGAAAGATACGAGTGCAGTCGCTGCTTGACGAACTCGCTGACGGTAGTCTCCCATCGGCGTGTCAGGTTGGGAATGACGCCCTCGAACCGCTTCGGGCCGTTGCCGTCACCACACATCAGTGCCTTGCGAACGGGGGCGGAAAGGTCTTCGTACGGCGTATTCGGACTGACCTCGAAATGCCGGCAGAACCGGCGGATCATGCGGTTGTAGAAAATGTTCATCCGTTTTCCGCCGTGGCGCCAGGCGTCGATAGCGCCCTTGCTGAGGCTGAGGGTCTTATCCGGCACGATAAGGTCCGGGTCGAATTCGGGTATCGTCCCCAGCCCGCCGCAGGCATCGCACGCTCCGTAAGGCGAATTGAAACTGAACATCCTCGGCGTCAGTTCCTCCAGGTTCGCCTCCGGATGCTCCGGACAGGCAAACGTGGCGCTGAATATCCGATTCTTCCAGACGCTCTCTGTATCACTTGCGCTTTGACCGTTATCTTCATACGCAATCATTACCAGTCCGTCGGATAGATTCAGCGCAGCGCCGAGACTGTCGCCCAGACGGATTCGCACCGACGGTTTGAGCACTAACCGGTCAACAACGACTTCGATGGTGTGTTTGCGGTTCTTGTTCAGTTCCGGAACGTCCTGAAGGTCGTAGAGGACCGAATCGACACGGACGCGGACGAATCCCTCCCGCTGTACGCGGCGGAGGACCTCAGCGTGCTGCCCTTTCTGCCCGCGGACGACCGGGGCGAGAACCATGAATCGCGTCCCTTCAGGCAGACGAAAGATCGCATCGGTCATCTGCGTAACTGTCTGGGAGGTAATCTCCAGGCCGCAGACCCAGCAGTGCGGCACGCCGACACGGGCGAACAGTAAGCGCAGGTAATCGTAAATCTCCGTGGTCGTCGCCACGGTCGATCGCGGATTCGCGCTACCGCTGCGCTGCTCGATGGCGATCGTCGGAGGCAGGCCCTCGATGTGCTCAACATCCGGCTTGGAGAGTTGCTCCAGAAACTGCCGGGCATAAGCGGAGAGACTTTCGACGTATTTCCGCTGACCCTCGGCGTAGAGCGTGTCGAACGCCAGCGAACTCTTGCCCGACCCGCTGATGCCTGTGATGACCACCAGTTTGTCGCGCGGAATCCGCACGTCGATGTGCTGGAGATTGTGCTCCTTGGCGCCCAGGACGACAATTTCCCTTTGTGAAGCCGTTCGACGGCGGGCAGCAGACGCCTTCCGGGACGTTCGGGATATCTTATGCGTCGTAGTCATGTATGAATAGACAGATCAGATATGATAATCTTCCGACCCGGCCCAACGCAAGCGCCGACAGGCGCAGTAAGAAACGAAATGACCGCCGATTGAGAGCCGCTTGTCGTCAAGTAGCGATATAGTCCATTAGTTTAACATTGACGTGGAAGTTGACGGATGATATAGCCTTTCTCCAATTCAAGAGGCAAAGGCAACAGAGAAAGACGCTATGGCCGACAAACTCACATGGGGAATTCTGGCAACCGGCAGCATCGCCCACGCGTTCGCCGAAGGCGTCGCACACTCGAAAACGGGCGAGGTTCTGGCGGTGGGAAGCCGGTCGCGGGAAAAAGCCGAGAAGTTTGCCAAAGAGTTCGACATCCCACGCCGCTACGGCAGTTACGAGTCGCTCCTGGAAGACGAGGACGTGCAAGCCGTCTATATCTCAACGCCGCATCCGATGCACGCCGAATGGGCCATTAAGACAGCCGAAGCCGGCAAGCACATCCTCTGCGAAAAGCCGCTGACCATGAATCACCCCGAAGCAATGGCTGTTATTGAATCAGCCCGCCGCAATGACGTATTCCTGATGGAGGCGTTCATGTACCGCTGCCATCCGCAGACGAGAAAACTGGTCGAACTCATCCGCGACAAGGTCGTCGGCAAGGTCCGCATCATCAAAGCCACCTTCTCTTTCCACGCCAGCTACAATCCCAAGAATCGTGTGTTGGCCAATAAATTCGGCGGTGGCGGCATACTCGACGTGGGCTGTTACACTACTTCGGCGGTCCGGCTGATCGCAGGGGCGGCCGTCGGAAGGGACTTCGCCGAACCAACCGAGGTAACAGGTTGTGGGCATTTGGGTGGGACCGGCGTGGACGAATGGGCCGTCGCGTCGCTGAAGTTCCCCGGCGAAATACTCGCACAGATCGCAACCGGTGTGCAACTCGACCAGGATAATATCATCCGGGTGTTCGGCTCCGAGGGCAGCATCCTCGTGCCGCAGCCCTGGATCCCCAGCCGCGAGGGCGGGACGACCAGTATCATCGTCCACAGGAAGGGCCGGGAAGAACCCGAAGAGATACTCATCGAGACCGACGAGTACCTTTATGGTATGGAGGCCGATACGGTCGCGGCCAACATCGAAAATCGCCAGGCTGAGCCGCCGGCGATGAGTTGGCTTGACACGCTGGGCAACATGAAGACGCTGGACCGCTGGCGTGAAGCGATCGGGCTGGTTTACGATTCGGAAAAACCGGAAGCCCCGGTCCTGCCCGTCCACAAGCGACCGCTGGCGGTGCGGAAAGACAAGCAAGATGAGGTACGGCTGAATCTGGAGAAGTAACTAGTACTCCGTAACGCCTGAATTTCAGGGTGCCATGTTCACGCCCGCAACGAAGTGAAGGGCGTGAACACCTGCCTGTCGGCAGACAGGTGCCCACCCCCGAAGACGGGTGAGGGCATGGCACCCATAAATTTGGATGTTACAGACCACTAGAAACAACCAAACTCGCATGGAAGGAAAAATACATGGAACATGCACTCGAACTGGCCCAGCGGCTTGGTAAGTCCATCAGCGAATCAAGCGAGGCTGCCAACCTCCGGGCAGCGCGTGAGGAAATGAGCAAGCAGGGCGAAATCGCCCAACTGCTCAAGAGCTACCAGGCCCAGGCCGAAAAAATCGCCAAACTGGAGCATGAAAATAAACCCGTCGAGGTGGACGACAAGCACAAGTTACAGGAACTTCACGGGAAACTGGTGGCTTCGGACGTTTTCAAGAAATTCACCGCCGCCCAGGTCGAGTACATCGACCTGATGCGCCAAGTCAACGAAACACTCCAAAAACAACTGGCTGAAACGGAGAAAGAAAATCCGCAATGAGCGACGCCCCAGCCTGGTTGGACACGACGCTCCCTTTCGAGCAAAGGGCTGACGATCTTATCTCGCACATGACGCTTGAGGAGAAGGTCTCGCAGATGGTTCACGAGTCTGTCGGGATCGAGCGGCTCGGTATCGCGGATTACAACTGGTGGAACGAGTGTCTGCACGGCGTAGCACGGGCCGGGATCGCGACGGTTTTCCCGCAGGCGACAGGTCTGGCTGCGACGTGGAACACCGACCTGATGGCCCGGATAGCGACGGTAATATCCGACGAAGCGCGGGCAATACATCACGAAGCCAACCGCCACGACAACCACAGCCGCTACTTCGGGCTGACCTTCTGGACGCCGAACATCAACATTTTCCGCGATCCGCGCTGGGGACGGGGACAGGAGACCTACGGCGAAGACCCGTACCTGACAGCCCGGATGGGCGTGGAGTTCGTCAAGGGCCTCCAGGGTGACCATCCGCGATACCTCAAGATCGCCGCCTGCGCGAAGCACTATGCCGTCCACAGCGGCCCCGAATCGATGAGACGCCACTTCGACGCCGTCGTGAACGAGCGCGACCTGCGTGAGACTTACCTGCCCGCCTTCGAGGCGCTGGTCAGGGAAGCCCGCGTCGAGTCCGTCATGGGCGCATACAATCGCACCAACGGCCAACCATGCTGCGCACATAAGCGCCTGCTCCAGGAGATATTGCGTGACGAATGGGGCTTCGCCGGCCACGTCGTCAGCGATTGCGAAGCCATATGCTTCATCTTCAATGACCACAAGTACGTCGAGACGCCCGAAGAGGCCGCTGCCGCCGCCGTCAACGCCGGATGCGACCTCAATTGCGGCGAAATCTATCCGCGCCTTTGCAATGCCGTCGAGATGGGACTGATAAGCGAGGAAACCATTACCCGCTCGCTGAAGCGGCTGCTCCTGACGAAATTCCGCCTTGGCATGTTCGACCCGCCGGAAATGGTGCCCTACGCACAAATTCCCATCGATCTCAACGACTGCCCCGAACACCGCGCCCTTGCGCTGGAGTCAGCCCGGCAGTCCGTCGTCCTGCTGAAAAACGAAGGCAGCCTGCTGCCTCTGCCCAAAGACCTCAAGTGCGTCGCCGTTATCGGTCCGAACGCCAATGATGTGGATGTGCTGCTGGGTAACTATAACGGTACGCCGTCCGAAGCCGTCACTCCCGTCGATGGTATCGGCCGGGCCGTCTCGGAAAAGACAGAAGTAATCTGCGCCAAAGGCTGTGAACTTATCGGCACCGACGACAGCGGCTTCGCTGAAGCGGTTTCCGCAGCGGAAAATGCCGACGCGGTCGTCATGGTTCTGGGCCTGTCGCCGGGGCTGGAGGGCGAGGAAGGCGACCCCAAAATCTCCGAATCAAGTGCTGATCGTGTGGATATCTCCCTGCCAGGCAGACAGGAAGACCTGCTCAAAGCCGTCTGCGCAACGGGTAAGCCCGTCGTGCTCGTGCTGACCGGCGGAAGTGCGATCGCAATCGGCTGGGCCGACAAGAACGTCCCCGCCATCCTGATGACCTGGTACGGCGGCGAAGAGGCCGGTACCGCCCTGGCCGAGGTGCTCTTCGGCGATTACAACCCAGCCGGGCGACTGCCGGTAACCTTCTACCGCTCGCTGGACCAACTCCCCCACTTCGAAGATTACAGCATGAAGGGGCGGACCTACCGCTACTTCGATGGCCAGCCGCTCTACCCGTTCGGATTCGGACTGTCCTACACGACGTTCAAATACGAT
>DAOVLS010000109.1 GCA_030631125.1 Planctomycetales bacterium | reverse complement strand
ATGCTGCGGGCGCGGTGGGCGAGGACTTTCTCGTCGTCTATCATCGCTCGCATGTCGTCCATCGTGAGCAGTTCGATCTTCTGGATTTCGTGCGTGGAGCGGAACCCGTCGAAGAAGTGGATAAAGGGGACGCGGGTCTCAAGCGTGGCTGCCTGGGCGATAAGGGCAAGGTCCATGACTTCCTGGATACCTCCGGCCGACAGGAGCGCGAAACCGGTATTTCGTACAGCCATTACGTCGCTGTGGTCGCCGAATATGCTCAATGCCTGGCATGCGAGCGATCGGGCGGAAACGTGAAAGACCGTGGGGGTCAGTTCGCCGGCGATCTTGTACATCGTCGGAATCATCAGCATCAGGCCTTGGCTGGCGGTGAAGGTGGTCGTCAGCGAGCCGGTCTGCAGCGCGCCGTGAACGGCGGCGGCTGCACCGCCTTCGGACTGCATCTCCATAACCGACGGTATAGTGCCCCAGATATTCTTCTGCCCGGCAGCCGACCATGCGTCGGCGTGTTCGCCCATACCGCTGGAAGGCGTAATCGGGTAGATGGCGATTACCTCGTTGACCTTGTGGGCTACGTAGGCGGTGGCTTCGTTTCCGTCAATCATTGCTACCGGACGGGTCTTTGTGTCTGTCTTGCTCATTGTTGTCTCTTTCCTTCAAATAAAGTCTGTCGGCCTAAAAAACCGGGCATGTTCACTGCCCCCGCCGCCCTGATACTCTCGAACCACTTCCCCTCACAGAGGCCGAAACGAGCATATTCTCACGATTCCCGCGCCGATTTCAACTACTTTCCCGTTTTTGCAGGGGATAAATAGTCTGTAGGCTTCGATCTCCCCAACCGTTAAAAAGTTTGAAACTTGCGTGCCTCTTATCTTTCTAATATCTTGCAATCCAGTCATGATCACTATAAAAAAATTCGCATTGACAAGTGGAATCGTCATACTTTTGTTTTTGGCGTGCTCATTTCTCCCCCTCTGGTCCTGTGCGTACTTCAACGAACGCGGGGGCATCGGACTGGCCGGGAATTTCTGGCAGACCTTCGAAGCTCGGAAGTATTCCTTGCTTGTCCTGGATTATTCTGAATTCTTCGCGTACTCTGACTTTTGGAACTTGGCCTTTCTTCTCACATGTCTGGCAGTGGGAGTCATTGTCGCCGGTTTCTTGATATGGTTAGGCGATTTCCGAGCCGACCGAAACCCCATTCGACCACGACTGTTTGGTATCAGAGGCGCATTGATACTGGCGCTCATTGGTATCACTATTTTCGTTGCGATTACCGAACCGGAGGTTTTCGGGAGCGACAATAAGGTGGTCATTTTCTTCCTCATTGCGGCGGGATTTCTGGCAATGGACTACTCTGTCAAGCGAACAATCATGGCTATTGCAAAGGGAAAATAGGAAACGCCAACACGGAAACTCCGGAAGGAAGAAAGTGAGTAGGGCGGGCGATATGACTAAACGAACATTATTTATTGCCTTGTATCTTTCAACGCTGCTGCCTGCGGGCCTGTGCCTTGCTGATGAAAACAAGCCGGGCGAAAAACCCGAAGAGAAAGTCCAGGCCCTCATCCGGCAGTTGAAATCGGATGACTCGGATCAGCGCATGCAGGCTGCTGGTGAACTGGGCTACCTCTTTTTCAAAGTACCCAGGGAGGTGGCTGCAACCGCGATCCCCGCTCTCATTGAAGCCCTGAAGGACCCGGACGCCGACGTAAGAATTTCGGCAGTCCAGGCACTGGGGGGGCTCTCTATGGTATGCAATAAAAAGACAACTACTCCAGCCCTCATTGAAGCCTTGAAAGATAATGACAACCGGGTGCGGGTCGCAGCAGCCGAGGTCCTGTACCTCTTCTCAGGTGACAAAGCGGCTGTAACCGCCCTTCTCGAAAGTTTAAAGGACAAGAACAGTCAGGTACGGGCCGCTGCCGCCGGCGCTCTCGGCGGTTCAGACTTGCAGGACAAGGCGGTGCTCCCCGCCCTCCTTAAAGCCTTGAGTGACAACGCCGGCAACGTTCGCAAGGAAGCGGCCAAGGCCTTGGGTAACATTGGTCCGGCAGCCAAGGCAGCCATTCCCGCCCTCGAGGTGCTTTTACACGACCAGGACGCCGGTGTGCGTGTAAAAGCCGCATATGCCCTGGCGAAATTGGGCGGGACAAAGAAGGCAATCCCCGTTCTTCTGGAACTCCTGCAGGATGCGGACAGCGATGTTCGTTACGATTCTGTTTATGTCCTGGGCGAGATTGGTCCGCCGGCCAAGTCAACTGTCCAGGCGCTTATCAAGATCCTGAAAGAAGATACTGACTCCATGACGCGATCCGAAGCCGCCGAAGCATTGGGTAAAATCGGCGCGTCGGCCAAGAATGCTGTTCCATTCCTTATTAACGCTCTGGGGAGCAAAGATGAGGATATGCGTGCGAGTGCCGCCCAAGGGCTTCTATATATGGGACCCGCGGCCAAGGATGCAGTACCCGACCTTATAAAGGCTTTGAAAGACGAGAATTCATTTGTCCGTGGCATCGTCGCCGGCGCCCTGGGAGATATTGATCCTTCGGCCAGGGGGGTAATCCCCGCCCTCATAGAGACCTTGAAAGACAAAGATGGCTTCGTGCGTCAGAGTGCAGTGTCGGCCTTGGGAACAATCGGCCCGCCGGCAAGAGCGGCTGTGCCTGATCTCATTCGAGCCTTGAAAGACAAAGACAGACAGGTCCGCGAGGGTGCAGCCGATGCGTTGGGAGATATCGACCCGTCAGCCAAAGGCGTCGTCCCGGCGCTTATCGAGGCATTGAAAGATAAGGATGGGGATGTGCGATGGAGCGCCTGCCGCGTTCTGGCGGAAATGAAACCGCCGGTCAAAGAGGCCGCCGGTGTGTTCATCTTGCTGTTGAAAGATAAAGCGGTCGGAATACGGGCCACGGCGGCCTACGCCCTGGGCAGACTCGGACCGTCGGTCAAAGATGCCATACCCGCGCTTTGTGAAACGGCCAAGGACGAGAATGTTATTGTCGGCATGTACGCCAGAGCGGCCCTTGCGAGAATGGGACACAAGACAGACGAAATAATCATGGGCCTCATCAAGGAGACGAAAAGCGAAAATGTCAAGACGCGACGTGCAGCCACGATTGCTTTGGGACAGGTGGGGCCAGGGGCAAAAGCGGCGGTTCCGATGCTTATCCGTGAGTTAAAGAATAAGGACGGTTCGCTGAGGTATTGGGCAGCCAAGGCACTTGGTGAAATCGGCTCGGTAACCGAAGATGTCGTCCCGTCCTTAATCGAGGCCCTGAAAATCAAAGACATTAAAGCCCCTTCAAGCATTGCCGAGGCACTTGGGAAGATCGGCCCGGCGAACACGGTTATCCCTGCCCTCATCGAGGCTCTGAAACACGAGAACGAAAGTGTTCGTTCCGGCGCCGCCGTGGCCCTGGGCAAAATAGGCCCAGCCGCCAGGTTGGCCATACCGGCCTTGCGCGATGTGTATATAAACGACAGTTACCCCCCTGCCCGCACTTTAGCTACCATGGCTATCAGGAAAATCCAACGCGAACAGTCGGAGACAACCACCCGCCCCGCCACAGCGAAATGAAACGCGGCGGATCGGATAAAAAGACTTGCAGGGATGCACGGGATGATGTTGTAAGAAGAAAGAAACAAAAAAGGTTTTATCCCCTGTATCCCCTGCATCCCTGCTAATTCTTTTCCGGTTTTTCGCTGGTTTCAGCGGCGGCGGGCTTGTTTTTCGCGTTCAACCAGAGGCGGTAGAAGATGTTATTCGCCAGGAATATCCTGTAGGCCGTCTCGGTGGGCCAGGGATAGGAAACCACCTCGTCGTAGAACCGCCCGTCCTTTATCCTGGCCTGGAATTTCAGTATCGGAATCCGCCCCTGACGCAGGCGGTGATTGAACTCCGGCGACTGCGGCGCGCTCAGCAATATCACGCCGATAGTGTACCGGGCGATACCTTTGACGTCGGTGTTGCCGACCATGTAAATATCGTACGGGCCATTGAAAATCATGTCATTCTCGGCAGTGCCGTCGGGGAGGTACTCGGCGAAGCCGGTCATCTTACGATATCGATAGGTCGTCAGGTTCAGCCCCGGGAAGATATGCGTCATCCATTTCGGCGCGCCCTTGCCCCGGACCATCCCCTCCACAGCCACAGTCTTGCCCATACCGACGGGTATGGGATTGTATCGCACGTCCAGCGAGTTCATTACCATGTCGCGCAGCGAGAAGGTAACTTCCTTGGCCTGGGTGAACGTGCCGTAAATCATGTTGCCGGGAAATTCGTGGGCGATCTGTGCAAGTACGTTCTTATCGACCAGCAATTCTTTCAGGTCCACCTTGAGCGCGACGCGAGCGTCCGCCTCGTTGAGGTCCAGCGAATACAAATGTTCCAGCGTGCCGCCGCTGATCCCGCAGCGGTAGCCGGCGCGGACCTTGCCCTTTTCGACGTGCACGTCGGCGATCATGCCGTAAGGTTCGAAAAACGCCCGGACCTTCGGGTCGAAATATCGCATACGCTGCACTTCGACCCGGCAGTGGAGGTCGGTCTCCGAAAGAAACCTTCGCAGGCGGGCGATTGTCTCATCGGCCCGGCGGACGAGGGCTTCGGTGTTCAGCGGTTTTTTGTCGGACGGGACGGCCTGGCCACCGGCCCATCGCTCCAGATCGAATGTGTCCAGGCGGGTGCAAAACACCGCGATACGCCCCGCCGGGCCGGTCGTCGGATTACGCAGGTCGGCGACGATGAAACCGTGATTTTCACCGGCAGCGAATTCAAACGAATCAGTCGCAACACTTCCTATCCCCATTCCCTCAAGCCACTCAAAGAGGCTGGGAACCCTTCCGTACACCTTGTCAGGCGGCGTTACCTTTTCCAGCATGACAGTCCCGTCAACCCGGCAGCGTTTTTTGTTGATTGTGGCGGCGGCGTTGTCGGCTTTGAGTGTAACGTATTCCAGCACGTTCGCCCCGCCTCGGCCGATGAGACGACCCTCGACAAAGACGCCGCCGGACGGGCGATATTGAGCGATTCGCGGAAACCGCCGGCCTAGCCGACTCAAATCCGGAACGCTCAAGGCTGCGTGTGCTTCATACCCGCCGCCGCCGAGCAGCGGCAGCGTCGCGTCGGCGTGCAACTGGAAAAAGTCCGTATCAATAAAAACATCCCGCACCTTTATTGCAGAGAAGTCCGCCGGTATCGACAAATCGAACCGCCCTGCCGCCCGCTCGCCACGGGCCTTGCGAACCGAAGCAGACGAAACAGTCATCTCCGAGGCGTCGAATCGTCCGGCGGCGTTTACCCGCTTTTCGTCGGCCTGGATTTTCGCGGCGAACCGCACCGCCCCGTTCAGTCCACAACGTTCAACCAGTTCGGCCAATTCCGGAAGGATCGCCCCGGTCGTCGGGCACGGCGCCAATCGCCCGCGAATATCCAACTGCCCCCCCGCCAGGAACGGCGCAGGTAAGTATTTCCCCGCCGGCGGGGTTTTGGCGTCGGCCGACAGGCGGATTCGGCCGGTAACGGATAGATTCGACTTGCCCACATCCAGCGAGAGGATGTTAATCGCAGCGATCTTTTCGTCGATTTTCCCCGCCAGACGAAACCGAAACGCCCCGCCACGAGGTTTGGTTCGGCCCGACAGACCATTCGACTGCAAGCGAAACTGTAAGTCGTCGGCGTTGCAGGTCAGTTCACCGGCGACGAATTCGTCGCTTATTTCAGCCCGTAGCGAGGCGGTCATCGAGCCGCGAATACCAAACGGTTTCAGCGTCCGAGCCAATTCGGCCCCGCAGGCCGATTGCACCAGCCAGGCGGCGTCGGCTACCCGAATCCGCCCGAAGCAGCGAACAACAGGTTTCTCGGCATCGACTGACGGAAAAGTCAGGCTACCGTCCAGCACCGCCGACGCCAGTTCGAGCCGAACAGCAAGCCTGTTTCGCAAGGACGGCGGAAGAGTCTTATCGACCTGGAAATCCACATCCAACTCCGCCGGTCTGCCCGCAGCCTTTCGGAAATCCCTGCCGATGCCCGCCTTCAGTTGCGTAGCGTTGGCGCGGAGATGGAACCGCTGCATCGACGGCGAAAGCATCACGTTGAATTTCCCCGCCAACGACCCGTCGAGTCGATTCTTCCACTCTTGAGCAGCAGGGATACAAGCGAACAGTTCGCCGATACCGCGAACGCTGTACCGCCCTTCACCCAGAATGCAAGCCGATTCAACCTCGCCGTCGGCAGAAGAAGAAAAAGTCAATCGCCCCTCCTCAACGCTCACATCCCACCGCTCCGACCCCCTCGACTTTGCTCGGGACAGTCCGACCCGAAACCGCACATCGTCAAGCCCCCGCCTATCAGACGTAACGGTACCGGACAGTTCCATTTCCATAGACCGGTCCGATGGTTTGGTGAACCATTCGCCGACCGTCAGGCGGGTTCCCACAGGCAGGCGGACGTTCCGAAGCCCTGTCCTGTCCCGCTCAATATACCATTGGCCCGTAATCGTCCCGTCCAGACGGACCTTGCGGAGTATTTCCGACCCGCCCGCCGACAGACCTTCCAGCAGGTCGCGTATGGAATTCAACTCGACGATCTCAGCCTGCCCATGCCAGTCCATCCCATCCGGAGCACGCCGGATATTCCGCACCGCACCCGTACCGGTGAAACGGTTCTTCCCTATTCGCAGTTCAGCCGGTCTGGCAGGGTCCGTCCAGAAACGCCATGTATGTTTTTCAATGTTGCCGTGAATTTCAGCGGTCAATTTCCTGCCGGCGGGCTTGACGACACGGCGCCCGCTGCGAATGGCCGACGCAGTGGCGTCAAGCGACAGGCTGAAGGACATCTGCGACTTGTCGCCCCGCAACGAAATGTCCACGCCTACATTACCGTCGAATTCCATCCCTCCCGGAAGCGTCGGCGACCGGCCCGAAAGCAGCGCCTCGGCGGTGGTCGGATTGACCCGCCCGGTTACTTCCATCGACCGGACCGCTTCCCATCGCCCGGCCAGGGCGTCGGCGTGAATCCGCCCCTTGCCTTTCAGTTCGATGCCGGGAAGATGCAACCCAAAAGTGCGAACGTCGATGCTCTTGTAGATCGGGTCGGACGTCGCGGTCAGGGAAATGTCGGCCTTTTCAATCACAGGTAGCGCAGGCCCCCGCCTTGGCTGGGCGTCGAGGTCTTTTATGCTCAATTCCAGTGAAAACTGCCCCACCCTTCCGGTGCGGTCGAACCGGCAGTCCATCTGGCCCGACGCCCGCCCGGAAAGGCGCTTCAGGGGCAGCGACAGCAGCCTCGGCAGGTTCAATTGTGAAATATCCACGTCGGCAAAGCGGAAACT
>DAOVLS010000295.1 GCA_030631125.1 Planctomycetales bacterium | reverse complement strand
GGCGCTGGATGTTTCGGAGCATACGCTCAAGGAACTGGCTGAAGACATCCGCGACGAGATTAACGACCTTCCGGAAATCTCCCAGGTGAATATCCTCGGCGTTCGGGACTACGAGATTGTCGTGGAGGTTTCGGAGGAGGCCCTTCGCCGTTACGCCCTTACGCTCGGCCAGGTCGCCCGGACAATCCGCCAAAGCAGTTTCGACCTTCCGGTCGGAAGCGTCAAGACCCGCAGCGGCGAACTTACCATCCGCGTCGTCGGACAGAAGGACACCGCCGAGGAATACAAGAAAATCATCCTGCTCTCCCGTCCTGACGGTGCGGTTGTCCGTCTGGGCGATGTCGCGAAGGTCAGCGAGGGTTTCGAGGACGTCGATGTCGGCGGGCTTTTCAACGGCAGGAAAGCCGTCATGATCAGCGTCTATAAGACCGGCGATGAAGACAGTATCGAGATTGCCGATGCGGTTCGCAGATACGTCGAACGCAAGAGAAGCGATCTTCCTGATGGAATCACGCTGGACGTCTGGTCGGACCTCTCCAAGGTCATCCGGGACCGCCTCGACATGCTCGTTCGCAACGGCCTGTGGGGGCTGGTGCTGGTGTTCCTTATTTTGTGGTTGTTCCTCAGCGCCCGTCTGTCGGTATGGGTGGCGATGGGTATCCCCGTTTCTCTGCTGGGGACGGTCTTTGTGCTGCACATGTTTGGTCAGACGCTGAACATGATGAGCATGTTCGCGCTGATAATGGCGCTGGGGTTAATCGTCGATGACGCGATAGTCGTGGGCGAGAATGTCTATTCCGGCGTGGAGCGCGGCGAGTTGCCCCGCCTTGCAGCCGTTCATGGAACCCACCGCGTGCTGATGCCGGTTGTAGCGGCTGTGCTGACTACGTGGGTGGCGTTCATGCCTATGCTGTTCATTCCGGGTGTTATGGGGAAATTCATTCAGATTTTCCCGATCGTGGTGATATTGGCGCTGGCGTTCTCGCTGATCGAATGCGTCCTGATCCTCCCGCCTCACCTCGCCCACAGCCTGCGTACGAGACGGCGTCATCATGAGCACGCCGGGCAGTCGATACGCCGGGCCGAGACGGTTCGCGCTCGAATCGACGGCGCTATCCGCTGGTTCATCGACGTACCGTTCATGCGGACATATCGACTGGCTACCCGGTATCGCTACGTAACCCTAGCGTCGGCCCTGGGCGTGCTGACCCTTACGGTGGGCGCTTGGCAGGCGGGATTTATTCCTTTCATCGCGTTCCCGAAGGACGTTGACAGCGACATAATCCGCGCCCGCATCACGCTTCAGACCGGTACGCCGTTCGAGCGGACCAGCGAGGTCGCCAGGCAGGCAACCGCCGCTGTGATTCGCATCAACGAACAGATAAAAGGCGAAGACGGAAAACCGATTATCCGCCAGGTCTATTCGCTGCTGGGGCAGCATGGCAGGCAGAGCGGCGGAGGCTCGAAAGGGTCGCATCTCTGCCAGGTAATCGTCGAACTCTCACCGACAGAGTGCAGAGGGCAATCTGTTACCAGCGAGCAGATAATCAAGATGTGGCGCGAGAATACAGGCCCGATCCCCGACGCCGTCAGCCACAACTTCGGTTCGTTCCGCGGCGGGCCCGGCGGGACGCCGTTTGAAGTTCGCCTGCTTGGACCTACCACCGATTTTCTCAAAGAACCAATCGAGCGCCTCAAGGACCGCCTTGGCGAATTCACCGGTGTCAGCGACATCAGCGACGACTCGCTACCCGGAAATATGGAAATGAAAATCATCGATCTGAAACCCGGCGCCGAAAACCTCGGTATCACGAAGGATGTGCTTTCAGCCCAACTTCGCGACGCATTCTACGGAAACGAGAGCGTCAATATTCAGCGACGCAGGGACGAGATTAAAGTGATGGTCCGTTACCCCGCCAGCCAGCGGCGAAGCCTCGGCGACGTCGAAAACATGCGGGTACGAACCGCCGGCGGCGATGAAGTACCGTTCGGCGACGTGGCTGTAGTAGTTATGGAACGCGGATACACCACGCTTATGCGGGTCGGGCGAAACAGCGTGATCACCGTCTCGGCCGATATCGACGAAAAAACCGCAAACGCCAAAAAAATCCTCGATATACTCTCGGAAGAAAGCGGATTCTTCGCGAAATTGAAGGAGGCGTATCCGGGCCTGAAGATCGACGAGCGAGGACAGAGCCAGCAGGTGGCTGAATCGTTCGGCACTTTGAAGGTGTGGGTTCCAATAGCGCTGATGGCGATCTACACGATCCTGGCGGCGCTGTTCCGCAGTTACGTCCAGCCGATTATTATAATGATAGCAATCCCGTTCGGACTTATCGGTGCGGTCATCGGGCACTGGGTGCTCGGATACGACGTAACGCTGTTGAGCGTCTTCGGAATGGTGGCATTGGCGGGGATTGTGGTCAACGATTCGCTTGTGCTGATTGACCGGATAAATCGTGGTATCCGCGCCGGCGGGAGTGTGTTCGCGTCGGTCGCCGAAGGCGCACGCACACGCTTCAGGCCTATTATTCTTACCACGATTACCACCGTCGCAGGCATCACGCCGCTGCTGTTCGAGCGGTCCTTCCAGGCGCAGTTCCTCAAACCAATGGCCGTTTCCATCGCCTTCGGCCTGATGTTCGCAACGGTCCTGACGCTGCTGGTCGTACCGAGCCTGTACCTGATAGGAAACGACCTTCGCAGGGTGTTCCGCTGGCAGCGGACGGGCGTCTGGCCAAGCCCCGAAGATGTCGTCAAACGCGATGAACCAATGGAAGATTAGTAACCGGTAGTCGGTAGTCAGTGGCCGGTAAAAGAAACAAACGATGGGTGTGCCGACTACTACAAAGGGACACAATATTGGCCGAATTGCATATCGAGGATGAATGGAAGGGGCCTCTCGTCGCAGCCGGGCTTGATACGTTCGACGCGGTGATGGGAAGTACGGACGGCAAATGCGTCTCGTGGCACACAAGAGGACAGACGTATCGCATTGAACTGCCTGCCATGAGGACCTCGAAGGGGCCTGGCGGCGAAGTTGTCTTCCTCAAACGCGACACATACACCAGTGCCAAAGACATTCTGACGGACCTGGTGAATCTGCGCCGCCCTCTGGCTCCGTGTATTAATGAAATGCACGCCCTGGGTCTTGTCGCTGACTTGTCGATACCGGTGCCGGAGGTAATTGCCTGGGGCAGACGTAGTCGGGCGTCGCTACCCTGGCAGGCGGCGATTATAATGACAGAACTGCCGGGCGTGCCGATGTACGAATTTCTATCCGCCGCCCCCCCCGCCGACCGGCGCAAGGCTGTGATGCGTTCAGCCGGCGCAGTCGCGGCAAAACTCTACCGCGCCGGTCTGTCCTGGCCGGATATGGCGCCGAAACACTTCATCATCAACGGCGATGAAGTCGGCATACTCGACCTGGCAAGGATGCGCCGGACCCGCCGCCCTGCCGAATGGTTCATGCCCAAACAGGTCAGGCGGTTCAGCAACAGGCTCATCAGCCGCAACGGCAGCGAAGATGACCTCAAAAACTTTCTCGATGCTCTCGGTATATAAGTACAATACCTCACTATGTCATCCTTGGTTATCAACGAGATTTACCGCACGATTTCCGGCGAGGGGTCCCGCGCGGGCTTACCCTGCACAATCATCCGCCTGACCGGATGCAACCTGCGATGCACCTGGTGCGACACTGCCTACGCCTGGGACGAGGGACGGGAAATGACGGTCGAGGAGATCGCCGCCGAGGTCGAACGCCTCGGCGAACGCCTTGTGCTTATCACAGGCGGCGAACCGCTCTTGCAGACCGCTGCGCCGGAACTGCTTGGCCGACTCTGCGACGCCGGATATGAAGTGCTCCTTGAGACCAACGGCTCACTGGATATCAGCAGGCTCGATTCGCGCGTGGTGCGCTGTATGGACATAAAATGCCCCGGCTCCGGGCAGGGCGATTCGTTACGCCGGGCCAATCTCGATTGCCTGCGAAAGACAGATGAGATAAAATTCATCCTTGCCGGCCGGACCGATTACGAATTCGCCCGCGAATTCATCGGAACCCGTGATTTGACCTCGCGGTGTACGGTATTTATGACCCCGGCCGCCGGATTACTGAAACCGGCCGAACTGGCCGAGTGGATACTCGCCGACGGACTACAGGTGCGGATTGGGCTGCAACTGCATAAAATCATCTGGCCCGAGGCCGAGCGAGGCGTGTGATACACGGGAGAAAAAACATTAGCAGGGAT
>DAOVLS010000370.1 GCA_030631125.1 Planctomycetales bacterium | reverse complement strand
CAACTGACGGCCGATGGGAGATAGCCGATGTAAGCGTTGGTAAAGGCGGAAATGAAAGGCGTGGGCCGGCCGGCACCTCCGGCAATTTTCTTAATCCTCAAGCCGACCTCTACGAACAACTCGCCCGGAACAGCCACGAAGACCGCCTCATCCCCAAGCCAGAGCACCTGGACCTCGCCCGGTATCGACCTCGCCACGTCGCCGCTTTCCAGCGCCTTGAGCGTCTCCTCGGCCCAGATTACCCGGCGGTGCTGTCCCCAGTTGAACTGCTTTCCGTCCTTTTCATCTTTCTGCACAGCCTGGCGGACTTCGGCGAGTTCAGCCTCGACTTGTTCGGCGCTTGGCGTATCTCGCAGAGGCAGATCAATCTCCATTGAGGAGACCTTCAGGCCCTCGACAGGCCGGGTCTGTATCTCTTCAGCGACCCTGACGGCCTCTGCAGCGAGGATCGTCCCGAACCGCCGGAGGTCTTCCCGGTCGCCGTATTTGAAATTCGAGGCGTCTTCGTTCAGGGAGGCGATCTTGATGTCGCCGCCTGCGCCCGCGGCGTACATTGCGATTACCTCACCGTCGTACATCTTCTCGATGACGCTACGCATCATTCCGGGATAATCGCTCGAATAGCACATGCTCTTAGCGCCCAGCACGGAGGAGTGTGCGGCATATCCGACCAGTATCGCCATCGGCCTGCCGTCCTTGTCGTCCACCCTCAGCACATCGACGGCGTGGTCGGCGGGGCCTTTGGGATTGGGCGCCCACCTTGCCCCGGCAGGGCCGTCGGGCGTGGGAATCCAGCGGTTCATGGCGATCTTCGCCTCGCCGACACCCGCACCGATGAGGGCCTCCTGCTTATTGTTGTCCGCCTCGCAGACCGCACCGGCAATCTTATCGACCAATTCAGCCAGGTAGGCCTCGCTGACCCGCTGGCTCAACCATGAAGTCGTCGGCGTGCCGGAGTGGGTATGCGAAGCGTTCAGCATCACGTGAGCGCCTTTTATCCCCGTCAGGTCCTCGACTCGCCGGCGGATCTTCTCGACAATGTCTTTGCCGAAGAGAACCACGTCGGCCGTAACGATGGCTGCTCGCTCCGTCCCGTCGTCGAAGACGAGCGCCTGGGCGTAGAATTCATCTGCTACGCCGCGCGAAACCGTCCTGCCCACATAGATAATCCGTCCCACGGCGGGGGTAATGTTGACCCTCGCCACACCTGCCTTGATCGAATTACTCATTTGTCCTGTTCCTTTCCTGGTTCGTGTTTCTTCACGCCAAACCTGTCTGGCTTTCCACATGGCGCATTCTATCCAACTGTCCCGGGGGATTGAGCACGAAATTTGACGATTTTGTGAGATTTTTTACCCGATTATCCATAGTTGTCGCCGATGATTGACACCACAGGGCAAGGCGAGTACAGTATTTTATAAGGTAAGTTGATTCATTGAAAATCCCCCTTACAATATATGGTCTGCGCGAGATGCTTGTCGCCACGGGCGTTTGTGCGGTTTTATCAGCCGGTGCGGTATGGCTGTTCTGGCCTGTAATAATCATTCCCGTGACGGTGTGGGTGTATGTACTATGCTTCTTTCGCGACCCGCAGCGGAAACCAAATGAAGATAACGCCTTTATATCACCAGCCGACGGAAGGGTTGTGGACATAACGCCGGTCGGACCCGAAAGCCCGCTCGGTACCGACGGAGTGCGAATCGGAATTTTTATGAGCATTTTCAACGTCCACGTAAATCGCAGCCCGTGCGCCGGAACGGTAACGAAGATTGAACATAGTCCCGGCGGATACGCCGACGCGCGAAAACCCGAAGCCGCCGAATTGAACGAATCAGCGACGATCCATATGTCGGCTGCGGGCGGCGACGGTCGGTCGTTTCCGGTGGTGGTTCGCCAGATTGCCGGGTTCATCGCCCGCCGGATCGTTACCGACCTGCGCGTCGGACAGGAGATCGCCACAGCCGAGCGGATCGGGATGGTCAAGTTCGGCTCGCGCGTCGAGACGATGATACCGCAGGGACAAATCGGTGAAATTACCGTTGAGGTCGGCCAGGTCGTCCGGGCAGGCAGGACCGTCCTGGCCCGTCTTTCGTCGAGGCTGAAGCAGTCATGACTGACAATACGAACAACAACAACGAAACCGCGGCTCGACTGAGCCCGCCGAAGTCCGGTATCGAATCGCCCCGTCGCCGTCCCCTGCGAAAGACGGTTCTTCGCAGCATCTCCGCCCTACCGACGATTGTAACGCTGATGAACGGTATCGCCGGTTTCGCCTCGATACATTACGCCACAAAGGCCGGTCTGGGCGACGCCGCCGGGCTAGGAAACCTGATGATCGCATCCTGGTTAATCTTCGCAGCCTTGCTGTTCGACGCGTTGGACGGGCGAGTGGCGAGGATGACCCGCCAGGCGAGCGATTTCGGCGCATTGCTGGACAGCCTCTGCGACATCATCAGTTTCGGCGTCGCCCCGGCGATACTCATGGTCCATGCAGTCGCAATGACAAAGGAAATCCCCGACTTTGAATTTTTCGCGCCGCAGTCGTCGATGCTGGGCAAGGCTGTGATGGTTATCGCTGTTATTTACCTCTGCTGCGCGATCCTCCGCCTGGCGAGGTTCACTATTGAAAACGCCCCCGACCTCCTGCATCACATGTATTTCCAGGGCCTGCCGTCACCGGCCGCGGCGGTCCTTGTGGCGGCGATGGTCCTTCTGTTCGGGCACATTCAGGGCGTAGAGGAAGGTCTGAAGTCGGCCAGGTGGTTGAACATCACCGTCGGCGCCACCCTGCCGGCGGCGACGCTGGCTGTGGCGATCCTGATGGTTACGCGATTCCGATACCCGCACATGGTCAACCGGTTCGTAATAGGCAGGAAACCCTTCAATCACGTCGTCCTTGCCGTTGTCGTCATTGCCGCGGCGCTGATGTTCCGACAGTTCGCTCTGCCGCTGGCGGCCATCGCCTACGCCGCAAGCGGACCGATTCAAACCTTGTGGAATAAATTCATAAGGAAGCCGGGGCGGAATGAAACAGAATCCCGGTAAACCGGTAGGCCATTGCCAATTGCCAATTTTCAATTGCCCATTGAAAGAGCGTTCGGTGGTTTTTCTGTTCAATTGAAAATTGGCAATTGTCAATCACTACTGTCCGGTTATAAGTCGAATAGTTTCAATTGGTTACAAGAACCATGTATTCCGTTTTGAAGATCAAATCTCGTAAGTACTTGTCCTATAGGGACTTTCTCAAAAAGCGTAATGCTGAGAATTTG
>DAOVLS010000080.1 GCA_030631125.1 Planctomycetales bacterium | reverse complement strand
CCCTGGATCTTCAGGAGGACCGCCTCGATGACTGCATCGGCGTTTTCGCCGGTGGCGGCGGAGGTGAAGATCGCGCTGGGGTACTTATCGGCCAACACCGTTCGGATGGTCGGGTCGTTTATGCGGTCGATCTTGTTCAGCAGGAGCAGTTGGTCCTTTTGCTCGCAGCCCAGTTCGCCCAGGACGTTTTCGACTGCCTGGATTTGCTGCACGACTCGCGGCGCGGATGCGTCGGCGACGTGCAGCAGCAGGTCGGCTCCGATGGCCTCCTCGAACGTCGCGCGAAACGAGGCGATGAGGTGGTGCGGCAGGCGGCTTATGAACCCGACCGTATCGCTCAGCAGGGCGACCTGTCCGTCGCCGAGGTTCCAGCGTCGCGTGCGTGTGTCGAGCGTGGCGAAGAGTTGGTCGGCCACTCCGACGCCTGCGCCGGTCAGGAGGTTCATCATGGTGCTTTTTCCGGCATTGGTATATCCGATGAGGCAGATGAGGAAATTTCCCCGCCGGCTTTGCACGGTCCGCTGTTTGCGTTTGTCGATTTCGGCGATTCGTCGCTTGAGTTCGGCGACGCGTTTCTGGACGAGCCTGCGGTCGATTTCGATCTGCTTTTCGCCTGGACCGCGCGTGCCGATCCCGCCGACGGCGGCAGCGGCGCTGGTGGCGCCGCCGGCGATACGCTCCAGGTGGCTCCACATGTGCCGGAGACGAGGATACGTGTACTCCAACTGCGCAAGTTCCACCTGGAGTTTCGCTTCATGTGTTCGTGCGTGGGCGGCGAAGATGTCCAGGATGACCTCCGAGCGGTCGAGCACCCTGCGGTCGATTATCTTTTCCAGGTCGCGTATCTGGGCCGGCGAGAGGTCGGCGTCGAAGACGACCACGTCGGCTTCAGCGTCGTCGGCGGCTTCGGCGATTTGCTCGGCCTTGCCGGCGCCGACGTACAGTCCGGGGTGGATTCTGCCCCTCCGGGCGATCATCTCGTCGGCGACTTTCGCCCCGGCTGTTTGCACCAGCGACCGCAACTCGCCAAGCGGGTCCTGCGTGTCAACGTCGCTGCCGGGCAGGATCACGCCCACCAGCAGCGTTCGTTCCCGTTGGGCAGTCGGCTCTGTTCGATATTGTTCGGACATATTGTTAATAACGGCGTCTCCGAAGCAATTTATTATACCGCGCCGGAGGCCGGAAAGGGCATCTTTGTTCGTTACTGAATGTGGCACGGGCGTCTCGCCCGCGTTTCGCCGAATCAGGAAAACCTGTGAAACATGGGCGAGACGCCCATACCACGGGACATGGGCGATACGCCCGTGCTACGGAGATTGTTCGTTACTTAAGGTCGCCCTGACTGGGGTCGATAGATATTTCGGTGTGCCTGCCTGTCGGTCTTCGACCTTGAGGCTCAGGCCCGAAGGGCAGGCGGGTATTTTCAGTGGGTCGATGTAAAATTGGAGATATGAGAAAATGGACAGCAAACCGAAAAAACGCATACCATCGTGGATGAAGACCGTTGTGCCGGCAATCGCGGTTGCGGTTGTCTTCGGCGCAGCGGGGTATTTCATCACCCCGCGCAGCGCGCAGAGCGCTTTGCAGGAAACCGCCCAAAACCTGGACGGTATTCGCTACGACCTCGCCAAGGCCGTTGCCGGGCAGAAAAAATTGGATAAGCAACTGTCTGCGACAAAGGCCGACCTGGCGTCTGCCGTCGAACAAGCCGCTGCCGCCGCCGAGGCCGCCGAGACCGAAAAGGTCAAGGTCGCCACTGCCGAAAAGTTTATCGCACAGTTGAACGCGAAACTTGACCAGACAAAGGCCGACAGCATCAAGTCGCTGACCGAGGCGAAGCAACTCGCCGCCGACAGCCAGGTCCAGGCGGATAAGGCCCGCACCTGGGTCGAAACGCTCACGACCAGACTGTCGACTGTAATGGCCCAGAAGCAGAAACTCGATAAGGCCAACAATGTCCTTCAGACCGACCGGGCCGAACTGGCCGCCGCGATGACCTCGCAGCAGCAGACGTCGGCTGAACTGAAACGGTTTATCACAGTGCTGGACCTGGGCAAGCAGCAGCCTGACCGGACCGCACCGACGACGCAAGGCGCTTCGGAGATGCCCATTACTGTCGGCGAACTTATCCGCCGGATGGGCTATCCGTCGCTGACGTTCCAGAAACTCGACCACGTCGAGATGAAGTGGTCCGACAGCCATACCGCTCGATCTACGGACGGGCTTGTTACCCAGATCGACGGTGAATCGGCGAATCGCGCGGCGCTGGAGTCTGCGGAGGTGGTTCACCCGACGGCGGTCCGCCCTGCCGGGCAGTGGCGCGTTGGGAGCGGTCAGCGGGTTTATTATGCCGATTTAGTTGAGATGTTCGGTCGGCCCGAGCATGTGGCGGGAACGGGCGGACAATTCCAGGCCTGCTGGACCGTCGGCGCATGGGCGAGGCAGGTTTCGGTTACTGTGGTCGATGGGGTGGTTACGCAGTTCGCCGGTCTGGATGCCGACGGGGGCCTCTGCTGCGAACTCGTTCGCCATCGCACCGCCGCTTACAAATCCGCAGGCCGGGCCGTTCAGGCAAATGCCGCCGCCGCCCGCAATGCCTATAAACGGGCGGTCGATGTGGTGGGCAGACGCCTCGCCGAAGAGGCGGACCGGAAGGCACGCGACGACGGGGGCAAACTCGCCCAATGGAAAATGGCGCCGCTGGAGTCGGTAGGGACCTGGATAGGCCCCGCCAACGCATCGGCCGGTTCGGCTACGGTTCGCGCGTGGGTGGACTGCACATGGACCGAATCCGACGGAAGCAAAACCGACGAACGGCGATATGTCGTCGTTACGCTCTTCGGAAGGGACCAGAAGATAGGATCGGCTGAATGCACGATCTTCGCATCGTGCGATTGAGCCGAAGACACAAAACACCAGCGGGAGGGGTGGCATGCCGCGGGACTCCGGAGCCGGTAAATCAATCGGCCCCGGAGGCCTGCCGGCGTGATTATTTTGCAATTCAGAGCAGGTACTTCTTATCCCGTTTCGCAAATCTGCGGATTTCCTCGGCCATTGGGGCTGAATCGTCCTTGCTTAGCAATGCGAAGGTCGCTTCCTTGCCAAGTTCGACCGCAGGCTGATCGTAGGCGTTGATGTCCAGCATTTCGCCGGTCAGGCTGGTGGTGAACTCGTAAAGGAAAATGAACTGCCCGACCGCCTCCGGCGTAACGGCGTCGAAGCGGATCGTAACGCTTGGGCGATGCGACCGGGCCAGGGCGTATTCGGTGGCCTGCTTCTCGGCGTTCAGCAGTTTCGAGATTTTGACCTTTCGCAGGTACGCGAGTTTTCCGACGTTGCCGAAGACGTCCGGGATGCGGACCTCGCGCGGATGCTTCCCGACTTCAAGGAAGACGATTAACTTGTCGTTCGGGCCTTCGCGGTAGAGTTGAATCTGGCTGTGCTGGTCGGTCGCGCCGAGGGCTGCGGCGGGCGTCGGTCCGACGAAAACTTTTTGCCCGGCGCGGTCGTATTCCTTTCCGAGCGATTCGGCCCAGAGTTGCTTATACCAGTCAGCCAGGCCGGTCAGGCGGTTCGAATATGGCATCATCACGTGGATGGGTTTGGACTTCTCGGCGTACATCAGGTACTTGACTGCCGCCAGGATGCAGGCGGGGTTTTGCGCCGGCGGGGCGGACTTTATTTTCCCTGCCATCTCGGCTGCCCCCGCCAGCAGCGCGTCGATGTCGATGCCGCACATCGCCGCGCTGAACAGTCCGACCGGCGAAAGTACGCTGAACCGCCCGCCGACGTCGCCCGGTACCGGCAGCGTCGCGCAAGCGTCCTCGGCGGCGATGTCGTGCAGGATTCCGGCGGCCGGATCGGTCGTCGCGACGATGTGGTCGGCGAAGCCGTCGCCCAGGCGCTTACGCAGCATCTCGCGGACGACCATGAACGCCGCGGCTGTTTCCGCCGTCCCGCCGCTTTTGGAGATCACGTTGAACAAAGTCTTCTTCAACCTCCGGCCGAGCAGGTCCAGCGTATCGCCGATAAGGGCGGGGTCGGCGTTGTCCAGCACGAACAGCCGCGGACCGCCGCGCTTCGCGTCGCTCAAAAGGTTGTATGTAACCGGGTTCAGCGCCGTCTGAAGTGCGATATTGCCCAGCGCCGACCCGCCGATGCCGAGGACCACAAGGTCGGTTACTTTCCCACGATAGCGGCTGACGAGTTGGGTAACTTCATCGCGGTAGTCGCGCCGAGTGGGCAGTTTCGCATAGCCCAGATTGCCCGCGTCCCACTGCTCGACGACGGCCCTGTGAGCGGCGGCGACCTTCTCGATCGCCGGGGCCATCTCGTCGGGCGAAATCCCATGCTCAGCGCCGATGACCTCGGCGGTTGCATTCTTCCAGTAGAGTTGGATCATTGTTGTTTTCCTTTTGCGTAACAGCATAGACGCCGGCTTCGTTCCAGGCAAGTCGGGAGACGGCCTTTGCCGCGGCGTTTTTCGGATGTTTATCGACCGGGCGGGGGGGCTTTGGTATTGTAATGGCGTAACGAGATGATGTCGCCTGACGGAATCGACAATTCAGACGGTCGGGATAGCCAGCCCGGCCCGGAGGCGCGCCTGCCGGCTGAGTACCGGTTCGAGCCTGCCCGACTTCATGTGGCTGCAAACGAACCGCGCAGGCCTGTGGCCTTGGTGTACCTGGCGGCCCTGGTCGGCGGAGTGGTCGGGATACCGGCGGCGATGATGCATGAATTGCAGGCCGGCTTGCCGCTTTGGCTGACGGCGGTACTGGTGGCTCCGCTTGTGGAGGAAGTCCTCAAGCCCATCGGCGTCATGTTCGTGATGGAGAAGCGCTTCGGCTGGCTCAGCGGCCCAAAGCAGATAATAGTAATGGCGGTGTTGGGGGCGCTGATGTTCGCCACGCTTGAGAACATAATGTTTATCCATTTGGCCAACCCCGAAGGCGGGCTGGGATACATGTTGTGGCGATACATCGTCTGTACGCTCATGCACGTGTCGGCTTCGGTAATTTTCGGGATTGGGCTGGCGAAAATGTGGCTGCGGATGAAACGGGAGGGCATCAGGTTCAGGATTAAGGGGTTGATGAGATATTACATTTTGGCCTCCGTGCTGCACGGCCTGTACAACGCCACCGTAATGATACTCGCAAAAGCCGGCGTGCTGACTTTCGATTAATCGGGAGGGTGCCGCGACCGCGGTGTTTGCGGCCACGCTAAAGCCGACTCGATGCAAACGTGATCGCAAACACCGCGACCACGCCACCTGCCTCAATCTCTCCCTGTGTCTCCCGTACCTCGTTTCGTTTCATCAAGCGCGTCTAGGACCTGAACCGTCTTCTGAATGTAGGGCAGAGCATCCGCGTTCGAAGGGCTCTTGTGGACGGCATCGTTGCCGTCCTTTCGTACCTTGTCCGCAGTGCCCTTTATGTCCTTGCCGATTCGGCGGGAATAATGGGCCGCTTGAATTCTGCCATACAAGTTCAGTGGCGGGCTTTTACCCTTGCGCCCGTTCTTCGTCGTCTTCCACCACGCCACAACATCGCCGTCTTCAATTTCGGCTTTAAATTCCCGATCAAGCACAGCACGGCACATCACGATGCATTCGGCATCAAAACCAAACAAGTAACATCTTCCCACCCGCTCCAGGAAAGCCTTTGCATGAGGGCTTGGCCTTCGATCCTTGACTGAGTCCAGGAGCTCCCAAAACCGCTCACGGGCTGCAAAAAGCATTCCCATGACTTCCCATCCGAACGTTATGCAGACGTGCTCGTCCAAGAGTTCGGATGGTCCCGGATTGGATTGTTGGGCGGTCCGGATGGTTAGCAAGCAGTCCACCACGTCAACTCCGGCGAGATCCTGCACCCCTTTGACTAGCGCATCGGCCGCCTCATTCCACTGCTGCAACTGCCTTTCGGCTTGGGGCCCCAGATTCCTCGCTTGCTCCGCAAGATACGCCGTTCGGCCCTGCTGGTACTCATCGAGTGCGGTTTCCATCTTGCACCACGCCGGATACTCGTAATGTCCCTTGTCCTTTATTGGCCTTACTCCTACATGTTCTTCCATCTCACGAAGCGGTGACAAATCCTCTTGGATTTCCCGTAGCTCGCGTTGGTGTTGGGATTGCGCCTCATCTTCATCCCATTCGCAACCGTTCCGACCCTCGCTATCGCAGTTTCTCCCGGGCTTGGGCGATCAGTGAACGAACCTCGGGCGTGTCTTTGTGGCTCTTCGCGAGGTTCAGGTAGGCGGAGGCAATGCGGAAGTCGCCTTGTTCAAATGCCTCTTTGCCTCGCGCAAAGTTCTCTCGGTAATGGGTTTCAGAGATCGCTTGCCTAACCTCGTCGGTCACCCGGATCTTCCGGGCTTTCTCGAATTGCTCGCGGGCAAGCCGCCATTGTTCGCGGATGAGAGCCGCCAGCCCCGCATTCATAAGTTTCACATACTCGCCTTCCTGTTCCTGTGTGAGAGTTGCCTTGAGTACAGGCACTGCAGGATTCGAAGTGGCCGGTGTTGTGTCCCTGTTCTCCCGCAGCTCAATCACAACACGGAATCCTACGTAGCTGGACTTGCCTCTCTGAGGAGAGCGGCAGTTGCGGCTCGCGGACCGGCAATTAACCGGACCGTATACGTAAGCACCGCCGCGTATGACCCGATAGCTGCCAGACGGAGAGCCACTGGGGTCGGCCTTCGCCACCTTTGGGTAATCGGCCCACCAGTCCGCGCACCACTGAAAGACGTTGCCGTGCATGTCGTACAACCCCCACGCATTGGGCTTCTTCTGGCCGACAGGATGCACCTTCTTGTCGCTGTTCCTATCATACCAGGCGTAATCGACCAACTTGGAGTAGTCTTCATCGTCGCCGTAGTAGAAGCGGGTCTTGCTCCCGGCACGGCAGGCGTGTTCCCACTGTGCCTCGGTTGGCAGGCGTACTGTCTTGTTGGTCTTCTTCGACAGTTTCTTACAGAAGTCCGTCGCGTCATCCCACGAAACCTTCTCCACCGGATTGGTCTTGCCCTTGAAGTAACTTGGGTTGGTCCCGGCGATGGCCGCGTACTGTTCCTGCGTGACCGCATACACGCCCATGTAGAACGCCTTGCTTATCGTCACCTCGTGCTGCGGACCCTCTTTGCTCACGCCAGGGGAGTGCCCTGTTCCTTTGAAGGCCGCTATGATATCGGTCTGTTCCTGGGCCGGACTGCCCATTTGGAATCGCCCCGCCGGAATGAGTGCGAGCTTGAGCGTGGCGTTGCCACCCAAGTTGAGCGTGAGCGTCTTGGCGAGATCACCGAACCAGACCAGCGGCTCCATGTTCAGCGCCATTTCGTACCCGGCGATCTGCTGGGTAAGCGCCAGGTGCTGGGGGTGGGTTTCCTTGTAGTCGGCTGGAAGCTTGGCTTTGGCGGCCTTAAGGTCGTCGATCTTGGCGCGAAGGTCCTTGATCAGTGGCGCGGCGCGCTCGTCGATTTTCTCCTTGAGGGACGCGATGCGTGGGTTCGCGTCGGTCATGATCTTGCGGGCCTTGGCTAGCTCGGCGGCAATGGTTTGGAGCTGGAGTACCCGTGCGGCTAGGGCATCCGTGCCCGATGGTTCGAGCCGCCCGCCTCCTGCGCTGGCGAGCGTCTGGAGTTTTCCGCGTTTTTTCAGAAGCGCAGCGATTTTTTCGGCCGGAACTGCAAAGTTGAGATTCTGCCCGCCGGCAAGGTAAGCGCTGGTAACGCCGACGACCTTGCCGTTCAGCGTAAGCAGAGGTCCGCCGCTTGAGCCTTTGCTTATCGGTGCGGTCGTCTGTATAAGCGATAGACCGTCCTTGATCTTCCTCAGTCCACTGACCATTCCCTCGCTGAGCGTGTTCGTTAACCCCTGTGGGTTACCGATGGCATAAACCTTCGCGCCGACCTTCGGGGGCTTTTCCCCGGCGATAGTGAGATGAGGAAGGTCTTTTCCGTTGACCTTAAGCAGCGCCAGGTCCGCCTTGGCATCGGTGGCGGCAACGCCGTCAACAAATAAGGTTGCGTTATTGCTGAGCAGGACACTTGCAAACTTGGCGTCCTTTATTACGTGGTAGTTCGTAATGAGCAAGCCGTCAGCCGAAATAAAGAAGCCCGAACCGAAACTGATTACCTTGGAATCCTTGTCCCGAACCACGACGCGAACGACGGCGGGGGATGTCTTGGCGAATAACTCCTCCGGTGACATCACGGCAGGTTTGGACGCAGGTTCTTTTTCGGCAGCGGCAAGAACACCCAGCTCCGACAGTCCTAATACTAATAAACTGATGGTCAGATAATTCTTCATCATCAAGCCCCTTTCCTCGGACAATATGCGCCGATGATGACATTATCTTCCGATGAGCCATTTCTGTCAACGGGGTGAATGGAAAGAGGGAATGGAGTCAGTGGGGTTGTTGAAAAAGTCCCATCGGGACGATTGATAATAGCCCAGCAGTTCACTGCTGGGTAAAAGGCGACGATAGCGGGCGCAGTCCCGGAGGGACGAATGAGCTTT
>DAOVLS010000459.1 GCA_030631125.1 Planctomycetales bacterium | reverse complement strand
CAAATTCTCAGCATTACGCTTTTTGAGAAAGTCCCTATAGGACAAGTACTTACGAGATTTGATCTTCAAAACGGAATACATGGTTCTTGTAACCAATTGAAACTATTCGACTTATAACCGGACAGTAGTGATTGACAATTGGAAATTGGAAATTGTTTAAAACTCTTTCATCAGTGCTATCCCGACGGCGTTATTGGCAGGGTCGCTCCACGGGATGACATCGAATCCCAGAATCCGTGGCTGGTGGTTTTGCATCACGGCGTGGCCTATGGCGATTCCGATAATCGCGCCGGAGATGACGTCGTTGAAATCGTGATTTCGTGCGTCAATCCGCTCGTACCCGACGAAACTTGCGAAGATGAACAGCGGTATGCCAACCTTCGGCCCATAGGCTTCGTGCATCACGGTTGCCAGGCAGAACGTGCTGGAGGTGTGTCCGCTGGGCCAGCCGAACGGGTCGCCGTTGGGACTTTCGTTATTCACTATGCCCTTCAGCGCCAGCGTCGTCAGACCGTTGATGGCCAGGGCGTTTATCAGCGTCTTGGATATTTCGTAAGTCTTCACGTCCCCCGTCGCCAACGAGCCGAAGTACATCGCGCCGGCCACGCCGAAGTGAAGCCCCGGATTTCCGCCGACGTCGCCGATCATGTCGCCGCACTTGCTGAGTTGCGACCCATTCTTTGTATAGTGGTCCGCGACGGTGCCGTTCATGTTGGTAGCGTCGAGTGCGATACCGGCCGCCGCTGCCCCGCCCAATGCCACCAGCGTCCAGGGATCGGTGAAGGTATATTTTGTGTCGTCCCAGATGGTGGCGGGCAGTTCCTTGGCGTCGCGTCCGAAACTTCGCCAGAAGTCGTCCGCGTGCGCAGGCCCGCGACGCTTCGACCAGTGCACCGGTTTACCGGCCTCGCCGGGGACGATCCCCGCCGGCTGGGTCGTGGGAAATTCCTCATCGGAACCGATGGGCAGGTTTCTATCGATTATCGGAAGCGGGCGGTCTGTAAGCGCCACCTGCGCCGGAGCGACTCCAACAGGCTTATACACAGCGACATATTGCCTCACAAAGGTATCATCGGCCCGGCTGCACCCTGCCAGGAACGCCGCCGCCGTCAACACCACGATAAACCATTTACATCCACGTCGCATGTGAACTCTCCTTGTTCCGCTACGATAAATTCGCGTAAAGGATACCTCGACCCTTTGCCGCACTCAAGGTCAGTTTTTTTGAAAAAACCACAATTTCGCTGGACATTCCCCGGATAGTCCTTACTTTGTCGAAAACCTGATATTGTGAATGGAGAAAACACCATGAATGAATCCAGAGTGTCTTTTCGCATAGCCGTGCAGCAGTGGGAGGCCGACGGACCCCTCGAAGGTCTTTACCGTCTCTTCAAGGAATACGCCGGGGCGGCAGACGAGATCGCCTTTTTCACCGACGAGACCCACCCGCCTGTTCCCCTGGATTTGTACCGCTCAAGGATGGACAGGCTCAAGGAAATCATGCCGCGGTTTCGCGGCCTGGGTATGACCGCGGGGATTAACATCCTGGCCACGATAGGACACGCCGAAGAGAATCTTGAGAATTCGCTGTCGGAACCCTGGCAAAGACTCATGGCCCCCGACGGAGCCATCTGCCGAGGCAGCTACTGCCCGTCGGATGAAAACATGCAGGCGTATATCACGGCGATTTACGAATCGGCGGCGGCGGCAAACCCGGATTTTATATGGATAGACGACGATGTAAGGCTTTACGGCCACGGGCCGATTCTGTGCGGCTGTTTCTGCGATAAATGCCTTGCCATTTTTTCATCCGAGACAGGTCAAAAGT
>DAOVLS010000140.1 GCA_030631125.1 Planctomycetales bacterium | reverse complement strand
GTGCGCTTGGTTATCCACTCGTCGGACGTGTCGATCATCCGTTCGAAATCTGCATTGGTAAGCACTTTGGCGGGAACGTACGCGCCGACGCCCGCAATTGCCGCTCGAAGGGCGTTATTCATGAATCGTCCCCGCTTTGTCCCCGCCGGGCCAGACATTCCGTGATGCGGTCGTTGATGTGCGTCTTGGCGAAATTCAGCGTCACGCCAATGGCGTTGGTGACGCCCCTGGGACGACTCGCCCCGTGACAGATAATGCAGATACCGTTGACGCCAAGAAGCGGCGCTCCACCGTACTCGTTAAAATCATATTTCTCTTTAATCGTGGTAATGGCTTGTTCAAACTGCCCCGCAAGGTCCGGGGTAGACTTGGTCAGTTCAAGGTAGGTCGATTTGAACAGTCCCTCGGCCAGACCTTCCATAAGTTTCAGGGCTACGTTTCCGACGAACCCCTCAGTTACGACCACGTCGCATGCGCCGTGGAACATCTCTCTGCCTTCAACGTTTCCGACGAATTTGATTTCCGAGTCGTTTTTGAACAGGTCTCGCGTCTCCTTGACCAGTTGGTTGCCTTTTGCGTCTTCGGCGCCGATGCTCAGCAGGGCTACGCGGGGTTCGTCGATGCCGCAGATGCAGCGGGAGTATTCGGCGGACATAAGCCCGTACTGGTAGAGGTGCTGCGGCCGGCAGTTGACGTTTGCGCCGACGTCGCACATAACCACGGGGCCGGCGTACGTCGGCATGACAATTGCGATTCCAGGCCTGTGCACACCGCGAAGGCGACGCAGACGCATCTGGGCGGCGGCTACGCACGCGCCGGTATTCCCGGCCGATATTATCGCATCCAACCGACTCCTGGCCGCCAGAGACGCCATCTTCACAATTGAACTGTCGGGCTTCTGGCGCAGCGCCTCGACGGGCGACTCATCCATCCCGATAACCTCGCCGGCGTGCTCGATTTGGATGAACTGTTCCCATCCGTCGGCTTCGACGAGGTGTTCGCGGACGGACGGCTCATCACCGATAAGCACGATCTTATCGTCGTCGCCGAGCAGACTTCGAGCGTCCAGGGCGCCTTTGACGACCCCGGCGGGTGCGAAATCCCCACCCATGGCATCAACGCCGATCCGCATCACTTCAGCCCTCTTTCTCGATCTTCAGGCTCAGTCCGGCCCGGACATAACCGCAATTGGCGCATGCGGCGTGGGGCAGTTTCGGCTTGTTGCAACGAGGGCAATCGGCCAGGTTCACACCGCTCATCGCGTGGTGACTTCGGCGCTGACGGGTACGGGAACGACTTAATTTTTGTGATGGTTGCATTTTAGTCCTTCGTAAGAAATATCCACTAAACGTCGGCGGAATCTATCGGTAAGAGGCGGAATTGTCAATGAAAAAACATCTATCACAACAGACCGGGCGCATTAACAGCGCCGAACGGTTTATCGTGAGCAGCGCCGAACTCCCAAGCCAGTGCGCGCATCGGCTTGGAAGTTCGGCGCTGTTGATTTTTACAATTATCCAAGTTTCCCCCGCAACCAGTCCGCACCGACCTTCAATGCTTCGGAAAGTTTCCCGGCGTCTTTCCCGCCTGCCTGCGCCATGGTGGGTTTCCCACCGCCCTTTCCACCGACGACGGCAGCCGACGCATTGACCCATTCGCCGGCTTTTATTCCACCGGTCTTGACCAGCGACTCGCTGACCATCGCCACAAGCATGACTTTTCCCTCAGCCGTTCCGCCCAGGAGAATGGCGGCAGCGCCTTTTTGACGCTGGACGTCGCAGATTTTTCGCATCGCTCCGGCGTCGGCGAAATCGACCGACCCGATTAATGCGTCGCCCTCGGGCGTTTTGACCACAAAATCAGGCTTGAACTGACCGCCGCCGGTCTGTTTGGCGGACTGGCCCTTGCGGAGTTGCTTTATCTCCTTCTGCATCGCGGTTATCCGCTCGAAAATCTGCTCAATCGGTACGCGAAGCGCACCTGATGCCGACGAAACCGCTTCGTCAAGCCGCTGAATGTGCCGGACGGCTTGGTGGCCGGTAACGGCTGTGATTCGACGGACGCCCTTGGCGACCGATTCTTCCGAAAGAATCTTGAAGAATCCCGCCTGGCTGGTCCGCTCCAGGTGCGTCCCGCCGCAAAACTCCACAAGAGTGCTTTCGTCGGCTTGGTTGGCCGGATCGTCCACTGCCACGCTGACGACGCGGACCGGGTCGGGATATTTCTCCCCGAACACCGCACGGACGCCCGGAATCTTTTGGGCCTGGGCCAGCGGAATGTCATTTGCGAAAATCGGTTCATCGGCCAGGATTCGCCCGTTGACGAGGCGTTCGACTTCGGCAAGTTGTTCAGCCATAACGGCCTTTCCGTATGTAAAGTCGAATCGCAACCTCTCCGGCGAGACGACGCTACCGGCCTGGTCGATGTTCCCTTCCAAAACCTTCCGCAACGCCCAGTTCAGCAGGTGAGTGGCTGTATGATTGCGCATGGTGTTCATACGTCGCAATGGGTCAATATCCAGATCAACCTCGACGCCGGACTTCAATGTATCGATCAACATCTCACCGAAGTGCAAGACGCATGCACCTGCAACTTTTGTTTCATTGACTTCGAATACGCCTCCCGTTTGCGGGCAACAGATAGTGCCGACATCCCCGACCTGCCCGCCGGATTCGCCGTAAAAGCAGGTCTTGTCAACTACAAGAGCGGCTTTGTCACCTACGGCTAACTCGCCTTCTGTGGTGTATTTCCCATCGATGACCCATCCGAGAAGCGTCGCCTCCATACATTCGCGATCATACTTGGCCGAATCGTCCGTCTCCGGTAGTCCCGTAATCGCAACGGCCTGAAACGCCCCGCCCCCTGCCGACGAAATTTCCCGGTGATTTTCCATTTCTCGTTCGTAACCGTCGATATCCACCGTAAGGCCCCGTTCAGCCGACATCAGTTGCGTCAGGTCAACGGGGAAGCCGTAAGTCGCGTACAACTCAAAGGCCACATCGCCGGTAATTTGCTTTTTCCCGTCGTCGGCGACTTTCTCCGCCGCCCGGTTGAAGAGGTCGAGACCCCGGTCCAGCGTCCGGTTGAACGATTCTTCCTCTTCGAGGATCGTCTCTGCGGCCTGCCCGGCTCGTTGTGCGACTTCGGGGAAGAAATCGCCTACCTGCTCGGCGATGACGGCTGCGAGGTTATGGATGAACGGTTCGTGCTGGTTGAGATTTCGCCCGAAGCGTGCCGCCCGGCGGAGGATTCGGCGAATGACGTAGCCGCGTCCCTCGTTGCTCGGCAGGACGCCGTCGGCGATGGCGAAGGTGCAGGCGCGGGCGTGGTCGGCGAGAACACGCATCGCCACGTCCGTATCGCCGCCTTGTCCGTAGCGAACGCCCGTCTTATCGGCCAACCAGTCCATCAGCGGGCTGAAGATGTCAGTGGCGTAGTTGTCGGTTTTACCCTGGAGGACAGCCGAGATTCTCGCCAGCCCCAGACCGGTATCGACGTGCTTCGCAGGCAGGGGTTCCAGTTTGCCCGATGCGTCGCGGTTGTACTGTATGAACACCAGGTTCCACAGTTCGATGAACCGCCGGCATCCTTCGACGCTGACGCCGCAGGGCGTCCCCGGATGCGGCGAACCGTCGCAGACGCTCTCGCCAAGGTCGATGTGTATCTCCGTGCAAGGTCCGCAAGGCCCGGTCTCGCCCATCTCCCAGAAATTGTCCTTCATCGAACCGGGCAAAACGCGCCCGGCCGGGATGTCGGTAACTTTGGGCCAGAGTTCGATCGCTTCGTCGTCAGGCCCAAGACCGGCCTGCTTGTCGCCGCCGAAGACGCCCACCCAGAGTTTATCCTTAGGCAGGCCCCAGACGTCCGTCAGGAGTTCCCACGCCCACTCAATCGCTTCGGCTTTAAAATAGTCCCCGAACGACCAGTTTCCGAGCATCTCGAAGAAGGTGTGGTGAAAAGTGTCGTGCCCGACGTCTTCGAGGTCGTTGTGCTTTCCTCCGGCGCGGATGATCTTCTGGGAGTTGACAGCCCGGCTGTATGGCCTGGAGCCTGCGCCGAGGAAGACGTCCTTGAACTGGTTCATCCCGGCGTTGGTGAACAGCAGCGTCGGGTCGTCGACCGGCAGCAGCGAACTTGACGGCGCAAACGTATGCCCGCGATCCTCGAAGAACTGAATAAATTCACGACGAATCTGTTTGGATGTTTTGCTCATAACGCCTCACCTTATATAAAAAAAAACGCGAAACGACAAGTCGAAGGACTTATCGTCTCGCGCTGATAAGGTGTTTCGTTCACGGAACGCACGTTCACGGTAACGGAATATCCTTCAGATCAATCGGCACGGTAACGGTTTTTGCGCCTTTGAGGATAGTGAGTTTCAGCCCCGCTTTTTCGGGCATTTTCCCCTGGGACCGACGGTTATAAACCTTCGGACCTTTGCCCGATCGCTGCCATCCGCCGAAACTTCTGACGACCTTGCCCGCTGCGTCCACCAGTTCGGCTCCCACTACTATGTCCGTATTGCCCTCGATAGTGTAAGCGACGACTTTTCCGCCTTTGGTCTGCGAACTGATTTTGAGTTTGACGCCGGCCTCGGCCAGGGCTGCGTCTTTGACTTCTTTACCGGTATGCGCGATGACGTCGGCGATTGTAACGTTAACGACTTTCCCGCCGGACAGTAGCACGAACGAACCTTTGAGCGTGCTGATTTTTGCAGCCTTTCGCGCAGCGGGCTTTAGTTTCAGTTCTACGGCGAAGCCGTTTGTAACCCCCTGCTTCTTCCATTTATCAATCGTAGCCATACCCTCGCTCCGGCTGAAAGTCGAAGCGGTCTTGATGAGGTTTTCCCCGGTATCATCGACGGCCTTGGTGATCTTGACCCGCCCGAAGCGTTTTGCCTTAGCGGCTGCGTCGCCGACGACGTGGAGTTTCAGTTTCAACTCCGGAGAGATACTACCCCAACTTCTTTTTTTCGGGACAAGGTCTTTCCGGCGTGTCTCCTCGATGGAGGCCGGTACGATTTTGACCCCGGTCGGCGCGTCGGCCGAAGCGGCCCTGGCTGGCGCTTTGGCTTCGCCCTGCCCGCTCGCAACAGCAATCCAAAGCCCCGCAGACACAAACAAACACACAAGCAAACTCCCGGTAATTCTCATAACAATGCTCCTTTCTTATTGTCCATAAAAAACATCGTTCGACACAGAGACGCAGAGAGACAGGGATTTAAAAAAAGATTCTTTTTATTTTATACCTCTGTTCCTCTGCGTCTCTGTGTCGAAAAAACAACTCGAATCCATATTATCCGTTGCGAAGAACCCTTAAGTTGTATGTGAGGAGAGTTTTTCGACCACCGCGGCGCGGACTTCTTCGTAGAGGTCGGCGTTGTCCTTGAGGAAGGCAACGGCTGCGGGTTTGCCTTGTCCGAGTCGGACGTCGCCGAAACTGTACCACGAACCGCTTCTGGTAACGACGTCGTTGTCGGCTCCGAGGTCCAGCACGTCGCCGACGACGCTGATTCCGCTGTCGAACATTATGTCGAACTCTGCCGTTCTGAACGGCGGGGCGATCTTGTTCTTAACGACTCGCGCTCGGACGTGGTTGCCGACGGCGCGGTCGCCTTCCTTAATCGTCGAGACACGGCGGATATCGACGCGGACGGATGAATAAAATTTCAACGCCCGCCCGCCCGGAGTCGTCTCCGGGTTGCCGAACATCACGCCGATCTTCATCCGTATCTGGTTGATGAAGATTACGCAGGTCCGGCTCTTGGCGATTGCGCCGGTGAGTTTCCGCATCGCCTGGCTCATCAGGCGAGCCTGCAGACCGACGTGCGTCGCGCCCATATCGCCCTCGATTTCCGCCCGTGGGATAAGGGCTGCGACCGAATCGATGACGATGACATCGACGGCGTTGGAGCGGACGAGCATCTCGCATATTTCCAGCGCCTGTTCGCCGGTGTCAGGTTGGGATATGAGCAGGCTGTCGAGTTTTACGCCGAGTTTCCTCGCCCAGGTCGGGTCCAGCGCGTGTTCGGCGTCGATGAATGCAGCCACCCCGCCGTTGGCCTGGGCGTTGGCGATTACGTGCAACGCCAGCGTCGTCTTCCCGCCGCCCTCCGGGCCATACAACTCACAAATCCGACCGCAAGGCATACCCTGCCCGCCCAGGGCAAGGTCCAGACTCAAAGGCCCCGTCGATATACCGTCCACCGGAACGATCTGATCGTCCGAAAGTCTCATAATACTGCCCTTACCGTAGTTCTTCTCGATCTGCTGCAATGCCGTCTCGAGCGCCTTTTCACGACGCTGATCCGCAACGGCTGCTGACTTGTTACTGCTGGGCGATTTCGCCATCTGATGTTCTCCTTACCTTGAATCAGTCCAATCAAACCGGAAGGACTGTAAGGTACATGTTCGGG
>DAOVLS010000068.1 GCA_030631125.1 Planctomycetales bacterium | reverse complement strand
GGCGCGTTCTGGAGGAACTCGGCTGGTACGACCCTCTGGCCAAGACGCCCGACCAACAGGTCTCGCTGAAGCGCGAGCGGATCGAGTATTGGCTCGGTCAAGGCGCTCAGCCGAGCGATACGGTGCGCGACCTGCTGAAAAAGAACGGCATCGTCGTGAAGATGTAGGTGTCTTAAAAGGCATCGCCGTGCCGGCGACGGCTAAACTTACAAGCCTATGGCGATGCGAATCGACATTCTGACGTTGTTTCCGGATATGTTCGTCGCGGTGCTGGAGACCAGTATCGTCGGGCGGGCAATCGCATCCGGGGTTGTCGAGGTCAAACTGACCAATATCCGGGACTTCGCCGGCGACAGTTATCGCAAAGTCGATGACGCCCCCTACGGCGGCGGGCCTGGGATGGTAATGATGTGCGGGCCTGTATTCGACGCGGTCGAGGCCGTTCGGGACGAAGCCGATCCGCCGGGTCTGGTCGTCCTGCTTACGCCACAAGGCCGACGGCTCGACCAGGAAACGGTCGTGGAACTCGCCGGGCATGACCGGCTGATACTCCTGGCGGGTCATTACGAAGGCTTCGACGAGCGGATTCGACGGGCCGTCGCCGACGTGGAGATAAGCACCGGCGATTTCGTTCTCTCCGGCGGGGAGATCCCGGCAATGGCCGTCGTCGATGCCGTTGTCCGCCTGCTGCCGGGCGCGCTGGGCGAACCGGAAAGCACAACCGAAGAATCCTTCAGCGACGGACTGCTGGAGTATCCGCAATATACACGCCCGCGGGAGTTTCGCGGGATGAGCGTGCCGGAAGTGCTGCTGAACGGCGACCATGCAAAGATCGCCGCCTGGCGGGCGGAGCAGTCGGCCGAAAGAACAAAACATCGCAGACCGGATTTGTGGGAAAAATATAAAAAGAAAGAATAGTCCACGAATTACACGAATAAAAAATGACAGTAATTGGTAATTGGTAATCAGTAATTTACGGTTTTGTTACTAATTACTAAATGGGAGAAATACAGTGAGTCAGGAATTATTGAATAAAGCGATAGCAGGTTCCATCAAGGATAATCCGCCGGAGTTTCGCGTCGGCGATACGGTGAACGTTTCGGTGCGAATCGTGGAAGGTGAGAAGGAGCGCACACAGGTCTTTCGCGGCGTGGTAATCGCCCGCAAGAGCGGCGGAGTGGCTGAAACCTTCACCGTCCGGCGGATCGTCAACAACGAGGGCGTCGAGCGGACCTTCCCGCTGCACAGCCCGTCGCTTATCGACGTCGAAGTCGTCCGATCAGGGCAGACACGCCGGGCAAAACTGTATTACCTGCGCGACCGCGTCGGCAAGGCCACCAGACTCCGCGACATAGCGCCGGTGAGCAAATCCGCCCGCCAGATCGCAAAAGAAACATCCCAAATCGAAGAAGAAACTCAAACCGCCGACGAGCCTCAGGAAATCGACGAACCCCAAACCGACAGCGAACCCGTAAGCGAAGATAAACCCGAAGAAGAATAATCCTCTCAAACGATTATCATGTCCGACAAATCGCTGGGACATAAGGGGGAAAAGCTGGCTGCGCGATATTTGCGACGGAACGGACTGAAAATTCTCGCTCGCAACTATCGCTGCCCACCCGGCGAAATCGACATCATCGCACTAGACCGTTCGACCCGTCGCAGCAGCGGGGCTGAAACAATCGTATTCGTCGAGGTCAAGACCCGATCGTCCGACCGGTACGTCGAGCCGGAATCGGCAGTCGATGCCCGTAAACGCCGGCAACTGACGCGACCAGCCAACTATTACCTCGCCCACCATAACGCCGACGACTACGCCGCCCGCTTCGATATCGTATCAATCATAATCCGCGAAGGCGAAAAACCCGAAATAAAACACATTCCCGATGCGTTTTGAAAGTTTTGTAGGCTGGGCCGGAGCGAAGCGGAGTCCCACCTTTATTCTAGAGGGTGTAGGGCGTAGGTAAAAAAAGAGAATATTGAATGTCGAACAGAGAATTTCGAATGTTGAAGTAAAAACCACCACCTGTCGGAGGGTCTGTTTCTTCACTTCGAAATTCAAAATTCCTTGTTCATTATTCAATATTCTCTTTTGCAGGAGAAAGGTGGGACTGCGCTTCGCTTCGTCCCAGCCTACCGCTATTTCGGATTCATCACCCGTCCCATAAACAGTATGCTTCCGGTGGCACGGTGGCGGATCATGAACACGAACGGATGATCGGCCTTGAAGACCTTCGGCTGTTTCGGCCGAGGAGCAGCCTCTAGCGCCATGATTACAGCCGTTGCCGCTGCCGCTTCGGTGCCTTCCTCATCGACCGCAACGAATGCCTTGTGAATCACGTCGGAGATGAAAAGTTTATCCGCCGTCGTCATGCCGGAGAAGTCGGCCGCCGCTTCCGAAAAGGCGTCTGTCATACCCATCTTCTTGAGCGTTTCGGGTAGGCTGAACTGGCTGGTGAACTTGAACTTCGGCAGCGTCAACTGTACCGTCTCGCGCTTGAACTGACCCAGCCATTTAGTGAGGTTCCTGGCTGTCAGCGTCTTTTCGAACGCCGCCAGGTCGTCGGCCTTCTTCGGCAGGAAGATGGTCATCGACAGATCCCCGTACCTGTACATAAGATCAACCGCCTGGAAGGTATCCGTTTCCATGTAGCCGTGCCGTTTCTGCTGGCGCATCATGGGCGTCTTGACGGTCTTGTCGGCTGATAGCGTAAATGCCTCGTCTCGGGTAGCGTGCTTGTTGAATTTCTCTGCCCAGTTGCTCTTGAAATAGATGGCGTTGGTCAGGACCAGGCGGGTATCCGGATTGACGACCCCTCGCGGAATGAGGTTCTTAATCTTCTGCTTCGTCTTTTTCTCCACCCAGGCATTGATTTTCTTGCGCGAGGCCTCGGTGGCTTTGACGTAATCAACCTCTTCAAGCCCGGCGTCGTAGTTGGCCTTGACTGTTTTCGTGAATTCCTCTTTGAACGGATACCCCTTCTGCCCCCACAGCGCGTTTGCGACGACCAGTTCGTAGGCAGGCTTGCCGTCGTGGCCCTTTCGCGGCGCGTTCAGTTTCTTTATCAGCGCACCGAAGGCAGGATGCACACGATCCTGCGACCAGGGCACGGAAATAGGTATCGCCCTGCCGGTTACCCTGTTGCCCACAGGAGGCGGACTACCCCACCTCCTGTCAATCGGAAACCTGAGTGTGGTGAACATCTGCTTTTCTGTATTGCCGCGAGCGCCGGCGTAGGTCATCGCCAGGGCAGTGTGGATACTGGCCGGCGAAAAGAACAGGTTGCCCTTTTCCTTACCGGCGAGTTTGGCGTACAGGTCCGTCGCGAAGGCGTTGCCGCTCTTTGCGACGGCGGCGATTTCTTTGGCCGGATTGGGCCTGTTCATCGCTATGTCCTTGGGACCATGCGGAGGCCGGCGCCCCGGCCCCTTGAGTTGTCCCTTGGCGGTCAGGACTTCGCCGTCCTCTGTAACTATCACAGGCCCGCCCGGCGTCGCCATTACCTGAATCGCCCCAGCCACCAGAAATCCCGCTACAATCCAATACCTGACTTTCATTTCCTGCTCCTTTCTTTCGTTACGGGCGCACAAAATCACCCTATCCAACATAATAGACGCCCTCACGTCGAAATAGATTCACAGATATCAAAAAAATTCGCTATGCCAACACCGACCTCGCTCAATATCATTGCCCGTATGAAACTCATTGACACACATTGCCATCTGACCGACAAGCGGCTGGGACCGGAGTTGGATAATGTCCTGGCGCGGGCCGATGAAGCCGGGGTCGTCGCGGTAATATGCGCGACCGCACGCATCATCGACAGCGTTACTGCTGCCGAGATTGCCAGACAATTCACACAGGTCTATTGCACCGCAGGTGTCCATCCGCACGACGCCAAAAACGCCGGCGAAGATTATCTCGAACGTCTGGAGGAATTGGCTGCCCACTCGAAAAACGTCGCCGTCGGCGAGATTGGTCTGGATTATCACTATGATTTCTCGCCTCGCGACGTTCAGCGGCGCGTCTTCGCAGAGCAACTCGCCCTGGCCGACCGGCTGGGCAAACCCGTCGCCGTCCATACGCGAGAAGCCTTCGAGGAGACGCTTTCCGTCATTTCCGAATCGGGCATAGCGGGCGAGCAGATACTCTTTCACAGTTTCACCGGAGGCCCAGCCGAGGCCCGCCGGGTGCTCGACATCGGCGCTTTCATCAGTTACAGCGGTATCGCAACGTTCAAGAACGCCGACGCCATCCGCGCCGGAGCCGCCCTCGCAGGCGACGACCGCATCATTATCGAGACCGACGCGCCCTACCTGTCGCCCGAACCGGTCCGAAAAATGAAAATAAACGAACCGGCAAACGTCGTCCACGTCGCGGAATGTTTAGCAATCGTCCGAAGGACGACTCCAAAAACCCTGGCTGAACAAACCACCGCCAATGCAATCCGATTCTTCGCACTCGACACGACGGTCTAATATCGTTTATTATTAACCGCGAACAGCGCGAACAGTTCCATTTTGAAAAGGCGCCACAATGAGAAAGTGCGTCGGACAAAGAATTCTGCTTACCGTTTATACTTTTGCATGGGTTTTTCTGCTCCTCTGCCTGTATTCCTGGCTTTGCGAGGGTCTTAACTACTATTTAGTCCATGAGTTCAATGAAATGGGGGTGCCGTCTTCGTGGTTCACTCGTGATATCGCAATTCCTCTCATAGGAGGGCTCGGTCATGAGAACATGAATTGGCTGACCTATCTGGCTTGGGGGTTGCTGTGGGGATGGCCTCTCGTGAATCTGGTCTTCGTCTGGTGGTGTAAAGACCCGGGTCGGATGAGGCGTGGGCTGTTCTATTCGTACATTGGCTACGGCATCTTCTTTTTTGCAGTGGTCCTTGCGATAGGTGTCGGTCTTTCAGAACCGTTTATGTACTATGCGGTAAGAATGAAACCTTTTGGTTATTGAGTTCGCGTCGTTCGCGGCTATAAGAAAGGAATTATGTCCGATTCGGAAAATATCGAGACTTTCGAGCAGGTGGCCGAGGCCTTCGATGCCGACTACGCGAGGATTACCGAGCAGGTCGGGCGGGTGATCGTCGGGCTGGGCGAGGTGGTCGATGAGGTGATGACCTGCCTGCTGACCGGCGGGCACGCTTTGCTGGAGGGCGTTCCGGGGCTGGGAAAGACGCTGCTTGTCCGCACGCTCGCCGAAGCGCTGGACCTTTCCTTCAGCCGCATACAGTTCACGCCCGACCTGATGCCGACCGACATCATCGGGACCAATATCGTTGAGGCCGACGAGACCGGTAGCAAGGGCTTCCACTTCCAGCGCGGGCCTATCTTCGGCAACATCGTTCTCGCCGACGAAATTAACCGCGCAACGCCCAAGACGCAATCGGCGGTGCTCGAAGCAATGGCCGAGCAGACCGTTACCGTCGCCCGCCGGCGGCATCGTCTGCCTTCGCCGTTCCTGGTCCTTGCGACGCAGAACCCGCTGGAGATGGAAGGCACTTACCCGCTTCCTGAGGCTCAACTGGACCGGTTCATGTTCAAGATTCACGTCCGCTCGCCGCAACTGGACGAACTGACAGCCATTCTCGACCGCACCACCGGCGCAGAAACACCCTCTGCCGAGAAGGTCGTTACGGGCGGCCGGGTGGATGAAATGCGTCAGGCAGTTCGTCAGGTGGTAGTGGCGGCGCACGTGAAGGATTACATAGGCCGGCTTGTGCTGGCGACGCACCCCGGCAGCGAACACGCACCCGAGACAACCGACAAGTTCGTCCGCTACGGCTCAAGCCCTCGCGGCGGGCAGGCGATTATCCTGGCAGCGAAGGTCCTCGCTCTGCGCGACGGGCGAGCCAACATCGCCTTCGAGGACGTCGGGAAAGTCGTACACCCATCCCTCCGCCACCGGTTAATCCTCTCGTTCGAAGGCCAGGCAGAAGGTATCGAACCCGACGAGATCATCCGACGGGTACTCGATACGGTTCCGCAGACGGCCTGAGATGGGCCGTCAGGCCTGACGCCGCCTTCTGCGAATCATTACCGCCCCGCCGGCGACCAACAGTATCAAAACGCCCGGTTCGGGAACGAGCACCATGTGGTGCGGGCCGTTGGTGTCGGGCGAAAAGGACTGGCCGCCGTCAACCGACAGTTCCGTGAAGATGTCGAAGAAACTGTCGATATTGAAGAGGCCGCCGCCGATGTCAGTAATCCCGATATGGCCCATAGAGGCAAAGGTCGGGTTTTCGCGGATAATACCGGTTAGCAGGCCGATTGACCCTGTGCAGTAGGCCGATACGATCTCAGCGACGAAGTCGCCGGTGGTCAGACCGGCCTTTCCGAAGACCAGGACCTCTAGCGGGCCGTCGAAGGAGACGGGCATTCCCGGGCTGCCGCCCATCGACGCCATGGCCGTAAGCGTTACGTCGAAGTTGAGCAACTCATCCGCCCCGACGTTTGACCGGACGATGTTCCGGAAATTCGACATGCGTATCTCGGTGGCCTGGGCGGTAGTGTAATCGGCTACCTGTGAGAGCGGATCGCCTTCATACCACCCCGCGACCGGAGGCAGCGAAGGATCGGGAACAACAACGTCGGCGTGCGCTTGTGGCGGGCAGACCCACCCCAAAACCAACCAACACAACACCACAAAAGACACTAAAACCTGCCTGGACATTTGCCGTTTCATATTTCTGCTCCTTCTTGTCTTGACGAAATCAGCCTATGAATAGGATAAGCCTTACAAGAAATGCTGTTCTGCAACGAGTAACTATATTATAGACGAAATTCGCCAAACTGACAAGGTGTTTTCAGGAAAATTCAGCCAGAACAGGCATCTTGCACCGGCATAAAAGGCGGATTCCGTAATGGTCGCTTTGCGCCTGTCGAACCGGCCTATCGGCTCACGCGCGTAGTATGGCCCGTTCCACCGTCATTTTTTCCAACCGTTCCGGGACCGGTTCGACGCCTATTCCAGGGCCGGGCTGGGCGGTCATCTGCGACGGAGCGGAAAGGACGGTTTCGGGACTGGCGAGGTCCTCGCCGAAGTGAGACTTCGATACCGGAATATCGGAAGGGTATCGAATGTTCGACAGCGTTGCCATTGCGGTATTGTGGGCGACCCCAACGGCTGACTCTATCATCCCGCCGACCCAGCAGGGGATGTCGGCTTCCTGAGCGATGTTGTGGATGGCGACGGCGTTGGTCAGGCCGCCGACCCTGCCCGGCTTGATGTTAATGTACTGGCAAGCGCCCATCTCGATGGCCTTGCGGGCCTTGTCGGCCGAGGTGATGCTCTCATCCAGGCAGATTGGCGTCGAGATTTCGCGGTGGAGTTTGGCGTGGTCTGCAAGGTCGTCGTTCATCAGAGGCTGCTCGACCATCGCCAGGTTGTACTTATCCAGTTGCCGCAGCATGGGCAGGTCGTCGAGCGTGTAGGCGCTGTTGCAGTCGATGTGGAGTGTAATATCGGGAAACGCCCCCCGGACCGCAGAGAGCATCTCCAGTCCCCATCCGGGCATGTACTTGAGTTTCATTCGGGTGTAACCGTCTTCGATGATCTTGCGTATCCTTTCCAGCAACGTATCGATGCTGTCCAGTACGCCCGAACCGGTGCCGACAACCGCCGTATCGCCCGCCCCCCCGAGCGCCTTCCAGAGCGGCTCGCCGCGGCTCCTGGCGTACAGGTCCCACCACGCAAGGTCCAGTGCGGCCTTGGCGAAATTGTTGCCTTTATAGACGCTCAATCGCTCCTGCAACTCTTGGCCGGACTGGATGTCGCAGCCGATAAGCCTCGGCGCCAGGAACTCGCGCGTAACGAGGAACTGCCCGCCGTCCCATTCGCCGCAGTAGCCGGGGTATTGTCCGGGCGAACTCTCGCCCCATCCGTAAAGCCCGTCGGCAGACGTCATCCTGATAAGAACCGTCCCGACGGCGTCCTCGTCACCGCAGGCGCATCGAAACGTCTCTTTCATGGGCATCGCTACGCGAAAAATCTCTATTGATTCGATTTTCATATTCTCTTGTTCCCTTATCTCAGAATCGCGCGAAGTACAAAGAAATATCCCACCGCCAGTATGCTGGCCAGAATAATGGGTGGAACAATAATCCTATAGACCGGCATAAAACTCGTCTTGAAGTGGCGATTGCTCAGGATCAGGCACAGGTGCATCGGGCTTAGCAGCTGTCCCATGTGCCCGAAGAAAAACGCCAGCGCGATATAGGCCGGTATCGGTTCGCCCGCCGGTATCAGGCCCATTACAATCGGGAAACTCGTCCCGACGAAACCGGCGGCGATGCCCGTTACCATCCCGGCAATGAAAGGCAGAATCGCAATCACCACAACGACCTGAACGTTCACGTCGGCCAGTTCGACGCTGATCCGTCCGGTTGCATCGGCGCAGGTGAGCATGTGCTTGAAGACCATCACGCTGATAACCAGAAGCGCCATCGTATAGACCCGCTTGTCCGAGAAGGCTTTGCGGACCGCCGAAGAGCCGAGGCGATTGAGACGAATCGTCCAGAGAAGACTTACCAGCATCCCCACACCAATCGGAACGTAGCCATGCACTGCAGCGAACACCACATCGGCGCCAGCCAGGGCCGGTTCGCCCGCCTTCGGCTGGGGTGGCGAGTACACCAGGGCCAATAGCAGCAATTTCGTTATGCCCCAGACAACCACGATTAACCAGATAGACGAAGTCTCCTTCAGTAGTTTGCGCTTGGTCCCCTTCGGCGGCGGCGGAGCGGCTATGTGCAGGTCGGGATGCGTCTTTCGCAGAATCAGCAGACCGCAGGCAACTATGATGACGCTCAAAGGGAACTGAAACCGTATAAAGGACAAAAAGTCCAGTTTCGTTATGCTTACCGCCAGGATCATTCCCGGATACAGAGGCCACCAGCATTCCCATATGTGCCGGAAATAGTAATTGATGGCCGATAGTCGCGCGCCGGAAACTTTCGCACCACCGGCTGCCGATCCGACCATCGGCGCTGAAAACAGTGCCCCGCCGGGCATCGGCAGCAGCCCGATTAACGCCGGCAGCGCCGCCATCGCCACCGCCGGTCGGCGGAGAAACGCCCTTGCAAGCGAGACGATCCTCTCCAACTGGCCCGACGCCCGCATGATCTCCGAAAGCGCTATCAGCACGGCGATAATGACCGCCAGGGCGATAGTGCCGGGAGAAACCACGCCGTCGAGCACCGCATGGGCGATACCACCGGCCCCCATTCCGAACAACGCACCGATGGCCACCGCGCCGACGGAAATCGCCGCCGATAACGGCAACTTCAGCCGGGCAAGAATAAGTATCAGCCCAAAGGCGCCCAATGTGTATAACAATGCAGGCATGTCGAAGGTTGTAGCGACCTGTACGGGGCGAGTCAAATCCTATCGCGCTGCGAAGCGGCAAGCCGAGTCTGAAAATCGTCATGCCGCTTCGCAACGCAACCCGAATAAGCGGTTATCTTGTCCGAGGGGCGGACTGACGGTATC
>DAOVLS010000401.1 GCA_030631125.1 Planctomycetales bacterium | reverse complement strand
TCGATATGGATGAGCCGGACAACGACCAAAAAAGTGGGCGCCGTTGGCTGACGCAGTGGGTTCCGGGAACCGTGCTGTGGATACTGATTGGAGCGATACTTGCAGGTGCAATTTTCGCTCAGCCATGTCAAGGGCGTGAATTGCCCTATTCGGCTCGCTGTGCGGCCAACCTGAGTTTCATTGGCAAATGTATCTTTTTATATCGGCGTGAGCATAACAATCTGCCTCCGCCGAACCTGGCGGCGCTGGCGGCCGATGGGAATCCGACAGCGATATTCAAATGTCCGAGTACAGACACGGAAAAGGCAACGACGACCCAGCCAGCCGACATCGCAGCCCACTGCGACTACATATACGCCCCGCCCTCGGCAGATATAGAGGAAGGTAAGAAACTGGTCATGGCCTTCGAACTTCCCGACAACCACAAGGATCTCGTGAATGTCCTGTTCAATGATTACAGTGTGCAAGGCATACAAGATATGGACCGTTTTGTGTCCGTTGTGCAGGAACTGAACGATTATCACGCCGGGTTGAGGAAACCAAAGCCATGAAAAGAAAAACGCATCTCTTCACGGTGGTAACGATTTTATGCATCCTTCTGGCTGTTGGCGTATGGATTGCGTCGAGGGACCGGGAACCGGACCGTCCACCACGCCAGCCGGCTATGAGCATCTCCGAACCGCAGATTCGTAGGGTATGGGAGGCGATAGGCGGATTCAGCAAGGAATACAATCACCGGCCCGATACACTTGAGATACTGACTGCGGGCGGGTATCTCAAACCGGCTGACCTGTTCGATGCGCGACGGAAAGACGCTCTGGCCATTGACGTGCAAACGGGCCGATTTGCGACGAATCCCGACGTGTTGTATTTCCCGGCCTTACGGGCAGAAGACCCCGCCGATCTGATAGTCCTCTGCACTGTACTGCTGGCGACCGATGGCGGGAAATATCACGTAATTTTCAACGACGGTCGATACGCCGCATTGACGCCTCACGAACTCGTCATGGCCCTGAACCGGACATACGAATACATCGGAGGCAAGGTAATCCTGACGGCACCGGCTGCATCCCAACCCGAAAGATAACCCGCGATAAACCGGATAAACCGGGACGGTTAACCTGTTTCTCATGTGGCGTAAAAATCGTAACGTTATTGCGAAGCGGCAAGCCGCTCGGTTTGCCGCTTCGCAGTAACGTTGAGAAGTTTCGCATGGCCCGAATACATCTCACCTTTTCGGTTTCCGTTTGTCGTTCGGAGGGAAACAGCGTTACAATCCCTCCCGATAATGCCCAACCATAAAACTGTAATACAGGAATCCAGGGAACTATCCCCAGCCTCGACTGGCTGGCTGACGGATTTCCCGCCGCGCCGGCGGCATCTGCTGCTGGCGGGGGTGTGCGTCGCGGCGGTATATCTGGCCGGTGTAACGGGTCGGTGGTGGCCTACGCCCGACAGCGCGCTGTATTTGGGTCTTGCCCGCTCGCTGGCCGACGGGCAGGGATATCAATTCAACGGTTCGCCCTGCAACATGGTAGCGCCCGGACTGCCCGCCATACTGGCGGGATTGCGGATATTATTTGGGCCGGGGTTCTGGGCGCTGAATCTCCTGATGGCCCTTTGCGGGTTGGCTGCGACGGGGCTGATTTACCTGTCCATAGCCAGGCTGAGCGACCGGCGGACCGCCCTGGCCGTGGCGCTGGCGACGGCGCTGTCATATACGTTCTTCAACAACTGCCACCGAATACTCACCGATGCGCCCTTCGCAGCCTTGTTCTGGGCGATCCTTTACGCCTACATCCGCTACCGCTCCGGAAGCGCCCGCTGGCTGATATTGGCAGGGCTTTTGAGCATAGCCGCCGTTGTCGTGCGCGCTCCGGGGATACTGCTGCTCGGTTCGCTGGCAATCAGCATCGTACCGGACCGCGGCCCGGTCGCACAAAGAAGAAAAGGGCTTGTCCCCGCCTGCGTTATCCTGGCGATTCTCGCCGTGCTTGGAGCAGGGTTATTCATCGTCGCTCGCCAGGCCTCCGATGAGGTACAGATATACGCAGGGGCGATCACGGCGAAGATAAACGCAGGCCCGATGGTGCATCTGCGGAGCATCGGTCTGGGACTGGCGCAACTGCCCCTGACAACCTCGGAAATGCTCACCGGCCAGGAGACATATTTCGTAGGCCTGCCCGCACTGCTGCTGGCCGGCGTCGGAGGCGTGAGCCTCTGGAAACGCCGGCAGCGATTCGTCCTGCCGCTCATCGTGGTCAGCGTCCTCGCCCTGGCCTTCTACGGTAAGGACCATTTTGTCCGCCCCCGTTACCTGATGCCGATTCAACCGCTGCTGCTTTTGACAATGATGGAAGGCCTGTGCTGGTGCATCAGGCGATTTTACCGCCCCGCCGGAGCGAAACTGCTGCTGAAAGCGGTCTCCGTCCTGGTCGGCGTGATCATCGTGTGCAACGCACCGAAAATCATTCGCAACGCCTTCTACTACAGTTATATCAGCCACACACCGCGATATTACAACGTCATCAAGCACGGACGATCCGCCGAACTCATCAACGTCGCCGAAGTCATCCGCCGGGACCATCCCGACGGCCGGCAGGCCGCGACAAACTCCGATGAAGTGTCCATCCTGCACTTTCTCAGCGAGCGGGTGATAACTCCCACGCCGAAAACCGCCCGTCGTGAGCAAAATCGAACCGCCCACGCGGAAGAAATCCACCAATTCGCCACCTCGCACAGCCGTCTGAAATTCATCGTCCTGGACACCGGCAAACCGCGAACCGACGACCCGCTTCGCCGGCGCCTGAAGGAACTTTTCGAAAATACCCCGGGGATGGAACTCCGACACGACGGAAAACGATACCTCGTGTATGAGTCAGCCCCGACAAAAGGAGCACAAAAATGAAGTATTCGTTTATGAGTTTTTCCTGTCCGGAACTCGACCTCGGCGAGATGCT
>DAOVLS010000328.1 GCA_030631125.1 Planctomycetales bacterium | reverse complement strand
TGAATCTTCTTGTCGCCGATGTCTTTGAGCATCACGTCGAAGGCGGTTTGCTCCTCTGCTTCTTCGACGGCGGCTCCGGGCGCAGCGGCTACGATTGCCGCTCCGGCGGCAGGTTCGATACCGTGGGCGTCCTTGAGGTAGTCGCCCAGTTCAACCGCCTGCTTCAACGTCAGTTGCGCGATCTTGTCGCCCAATTCCTTTGTGGCGGCGTCAAATTCCCTGGTTTCTGTGGTTTCTGTGGTTTCGGTTGTTGTCTGTTCGTCTGCCATTTCTTTACTGCTCCTTTTGACCGGCCTGATAGGTGAAGCCCGCTCGGCCTCATTTAATCCACGCAGGTCCAATCCGCAGCCGGTACTGTTTTTGTTTCTGTTCAGTTTATCCGTCGTCGGTACTCGTAGCATGGCCGTCTCGGCCATGATTTCACGGGCGAGACACCCGCGCTACGACGACATTCAGTTCTCATTTGTTTTTTCGATACCCTTTATCGCCCCGGCGAGTCTTCCGCCCGGCCCGATCAAGCAACCGGCCAAGCGAGCGCCGGCGGATTTCGCCAGCATCGCCACCGTTGCAATCGCCTCTTCACGCGTGGGGTATTTGCTCAATTCTTCGATCCGGTCAGCGCCGAATACTTCGCCTTCCAGCAGTGCGCCTTTGACGAGAAGAGTGGGGATTTCCTTACCCGCTTCAAGCAGTCCGCGGACAACGGTAACAACATTGTCGCCGCCCCACGCCAGCGCGCAAGGACCGTCAATAAGCCCGCAGGCAGACGACAGACCAATCTGCTCCATCGCATATCTGGCTACCGAGTTCTTCACTATCGAAACGCTGACGCCGTCGCTGCGAAGTTGTTGGCGAAGGCGGCTCGTCGCCACGCCGTCAACACCGGCCAGGCTCAACACAGCCAACGACTGGACGCCTTCAAGACGCCCGACCAAATCCTTTCGCAACAATGTCTTTACGGGTTTGCTCATGGAAGCACCTTTTAAACGTTCAATTCAATGGCCGGGCTCATCGTTGCCGACAGGCAGGCCTTTTTGATGTAGGTTCCCTTGCTGGAGGCGGGTTTCATTGCCTTCAGTTGCGACAGGAACGCCTCGATGTTTTCGACCAGTTTTTCGACCTCGAAACTGATTTTGCCCACAGGCGTGTGGATATTTCCGCCGTCGTCGTTGCGGAACTTTATCTTCCCGGCTGCGTATTCCTTCACCGCAGCGGCCACATCATCGACGACCGTACCGGCCTTGGGGGAGGGCATCTTGCCGACAGGACCAAGAACGCGACCCAGACGCGAGACACTGCGCATCATCGCACCGGTCGCTATCGCCACGTCGAAATCCATCCAGCCCTTCTGCACCTTTGCGACGAGGTCGTCTCCGCCGGCCTCTATCGCCCCGGCGTCCCGGGCGGCGCTGGCGTCATCATCGCTACAAAAGGCTATTACTTTTCTTGTCTTTCCGATACCGTTGGGAAGCGACGTAGCCCCGCGAATCGCCTGGTCGGCCTGCTTGGGATCGATACCAAGCCAGACCGCCAACTCGACCGTCTGGTCGAATTTCGTGCCGCCAAACTGCTTCAACACGCCGACGGCCTCGGTTACAGAGACCGGCCCGGAAGGGACTTTTTCGCTATCAGACCGATAGCGCTTACCGTGTTTTTTACCCATAATACTATCCCTTTACAAGGTCCCACTGTTATTCAGGCCCGTGGTCAGGCCTCCAGCAATTGCCAATTGGCAATTACTTTTCAACCTCGACGCCCATGCTTCGGGCGGTTCCTTCGATGATGCGGCAGGCCGCTTCTGTATCGGATGCGTTAAGGTCGGCCATTTTCGTCTCGGCAATCTGGCGAACCTGTTCGGCGGTAACGGTGGCGACCTTTTCCTTGTTGGGTACGCCGGAACCTTTGGCGACACCGGCTGCCTGCTTAAGCAAAACCGCAGCGGGCGGGCTTTTGGTGATAAAGGTAAAACTCCGGTCCGCAAAAATGCTTATCTCAACCGGGATCGTCGTACCGTTGTATTCCTTCGTCCGCTCGTTGAACTGCGAGACGAACTGCCCGATATTAACATTGTGCTGACCCAGCGCAGGGCCTATCGGCGGCGCCGGTGTAGCCTGCCCGCCCGGCGCCTGCAACTTGATCTTCGCTACGACTTCTTTAGCCATGACTGTCCCGTTACTCTTTCTCTACCTGCCAGTATTCCAGTTCCACCGGGGTTGCGCGTCCGAAGATCGTTACGATCACCCGGATCAAGCCCTTGTCGGCCAGGACTTCGTCCACAACGCCCTCGAAGTTTTCGAACGCCCCTTCCTTGATCTTGACCGTCTCGCCCTTGGCGAACTCGACTGCCATGGTTGCGCCTTCGGCGGGCTTTTCGGCCTGCATGAGCATCTTCGCGGCATCGGCGTCGCTCATGGGCGCGGGCTTGTTGGACGAACCGATAAAATCGCCCACGCCCGTTGTCTCTTTAATCAGGAACCAGGCGCCTTCGGCGATCGCGCCGTTATCTTCCAGTTCCATCTCGATGAAGACGTATCCGGGATAGAGTTTTCGTTCGACGAATTTTTTTTCGCTGCTTTTTCCCCTGGTCGGCGGCCTAGGCCTGCGATCCATAGGCACCAGAATCCGTCCGATCTCGTCTTCCAGACCCTCGATCTTCACTTTCCGCTCGAGCGCCTGGCGGACCTGCTCTTCCTTATTGGAAGCAACTCTCAAAACGTACCACTGTTTTGCCATATACTGCACCTGCTACACCTGTCAGTGCTCATCAGTCGCCGGAACCCATCTGGAGAACACCGGCCCACGTAAAGAAGAACCCGAACGCCAGATCGACCACCCACAGCATCATCGCCAGAATGAACGTAGTCGTAATGACAACTTTTGTCCCGCCGATGATCTCCCGCTTGCTTGACCAGGAGACTTTTTTCATTTCGCCCTCGGTGGCGATCATGAAATCCGCGCTGCGGGGTCGGTTCACTGCCAGGTAAACCGCCGCCACTATACCGGCAAAGACCACCAGGGGGATTCCATAGACCAGATACAGACCCGCAGGCAGTTCGGAGGCCTTCCAGTAGCTCAGGTCCGAGCCGTCAAGTTGCTTCCATACTTCGTACCCTACAAGCGCACTAATCAGCGCCCCGACGGCGAACGTAGCCGATCGGGTGTATTTACCCTGTCCTCGCTTGTAGATTCTCAACGCCATGTTATCTCACATCTGTTCGGAAAAGGTCCCGCAGGGCTGCGTGCTGGCCTTTGACCCGAATATCATTTCCATAAGCCCCATTTTTCCCGCTTTACCACGGCAGGAGGGACTCGAACCCCCAACCTGCGGTTTTGGAAACCGCTGCTCTGCCAATTGAGCTACTGCCGTAGGCTTCCCAAAACATTCGCTCTGTGACGGAAAGCGCGATTCGGCAAACGCCTACGGCCGATGCCGTTACTTGCGCTTAATTTTATGTTCCGTATGTTTTCGCTCCGCACGACAGAATTTCTTCAGGGACAATTTGGGCGTACCACCGGCCACGCGCACTTCCGTACGGTAATTCAGCGCTTTGCACTCGGTACACTGCAACCAGACATATTCCCTGGCCTTTGATTTGGCCATTAGTCTTACTCCAGAATCTTCGTTACTACGCCGGCGCCGACGGTCCTTCCGCCTTCGCGAATAGCGAACCGCAACTGCTCTTGCATTGCGATCTTGGTGTTCAGCAGTTCCACGGTTATGGTAATATTATCGCCGGGCATGCACATTTCCGCGCCGCCGAGCAGATTGATTGTCCCGGTAACGTCCGTCGTTCGGAAATAGAACTGCGGGCGATAACCGTTAAAGAACGGGCTCTGGCGTCCGCCTTCCTCTTTCCTCAGGACGTACACCT
>DAOVLS010000205.1 GCA_030631125.1 Planctomycetales bacterium | reverse complement strand
TGGTCAGCGACGTAGCCGCAATGCCTTTGGTAACATCCGAGGCGATATACCGGTGATGTTCGGTTCCGCCGCGGATTACAGCGCCAACGCACACCACGGCTGCGTATTTGCCGGAAACCGCCAGACGCCGGCATATCAGCGGCATCTCAAAGCACCCCGGCGACCAGACCACGTCGATGTTACCGTCGCTCACACCGTGACGGGTCAGCGCGTCAATCGCGCCCGACATCAATTTCGATGTGATGAATTCGTTGAACCGGCTGACGATAACAGCGAACTTCGCCTTGGCCGGAGCGACCAACTTTCCCTGATATTCGTTCACGCTCATTGTCTGTGCTCCTTATCTGTGGCGTAATACTATAGGTCATCCCCTGCGATTTCGCAACTTCCCTGTCTGCCGACAGGCAGGTCTTCTGGCTGGAAGATTTCAGGCCTATATGCTACCATTCGTGCTCCGACGAGACTGTTTCAGCGGGAAAGGTCCAATGGCAAAGAAAATGAAAAAATCTGTCAAGTCCTGGCATGGTCGGCTGAGCGGTGAAGCGGACCACGCCACCAGCGAACTACTGGCGTCGATTGACGTGGATTGGGCGCTGTACAAGTACGACATCGCCGGATCAATCGCCCACGCGACGATGCTCCGCGAAATCGGCATCCTCACAGGTCGGGAACTGACCCGCATCAAAAAGGGACTCTCGACAATCGCCGAGGACATCGAAACCGGTAAGGTCAAACTTGACCCGGCCCTCGAAGACATCCACATGGTCATCGAATCGGCCTTGATAAAGCAGATCGGAGATGCGGGGCGAAAACTCCACACCGGTCGGAGCCGAAACGACCAGATCGCTCTTGACCTGCGACTCTGGGCGCGCGACGCCATCGACAATCTGACCGGCCTCGTCCGGCGTCTGCAAACGTCTTTCGTCGCCGAGGCTGAAAAATACGGGCAGATTGTAATGCCCGCCTATACGCACCTTCAGCGCGCCCAGCCGATACTAGCCGGACACGCGCTGCTGGCGTACGTCGAGATGCTCGAACGCGACGCCGAACGACTCGCCGATTGCCGAAAGCGCGTCAATATCTGCCCGCTCGGAAGCGGGGCTGTGGCGGGAACGTCCATCCCGCTCGATCGAAAACGCGTCGCTGAACTGCTGGGATTCCCAACCATAACCCGAAACAGCATTGACGCGGTGTCAGACCGCGACTTCCTGGCGGAACTGTGCTTCTGCGTAGCAACGGTCGGTGTACACCTGAGCCGCTGGGCTGAAGACTGGATAATCTACTCGACAACCGAGTTCGGCTTTATCGAACTGGACGATTCGGTCTGCACGTCGTCCTCGATGATGCCGCAGAAAAAAAACGCCGACACGCTGGAACTTATCCGAGGCAAATCAGCCGGCGCTATCGGGAACCTGTGCGGGCTGCTGACGCTGATGAAATCCCTGCCGTCGGGCTACAACCGGGATTTGCAGGACGACAAACGCTTCGCCTTCGCGACGGTTTCGACGATGAAATCGGCCCTGACCGTTGCGGCAAAGGTCGTCTCGACGGTGCGGTTCTGCCCCGGTAGAATCGTCGCCGACCTGGACGCCGGTTTCCTCGATGCAACCAGCCTGGCTGAATACCTGGTCAACAAGGGCGTTCCATTCCGCACCGCCCACGGGGTCGTCGGCGAACTGGTCGCCAACGCAGCCCGAACCGGCAATACGCTGGCGTCCCTGCCGGAGGTCGTCATCCAGGCCGCCGACAAAACCATAGGCCCGGACGCCGCCGACCACCTAGGCGCAGACAACGTCGTCAAACACTACAAACCCGAAGGCGCCGCCGGCGCCAAACAACTCCGAAAACAACTGAATTTCTGGAAAAGAAAACTGGGATGAATTCTACCGTTGTGTGGTAGTTTCCTCCGCCCTGCTACGACAAAGTATAACGTAGGAACGGTTTCATAACTGAAAAGCGTTAAACATGTTAGCCCACGGCGGAAGCCGTGGGAAAAAAGAGCCTCACAATGAAGCAAAGCCCCTTTAGGGGCGAAACATATTGCGTAGCAATGACTTGTACCGCCCCTTAAGGGGCTGGGTTGAAAGGGTGTTCCCTTTTCCCAGTCCTGACGGGCTGGGCTAACATGTACCGCCCTGACGGGCTAAAAACAGTCATGGAACCGGTTCTAGTGAAATGATTGAAGATCAAATAAAGCGTGTCACGGTCAACGACGCTTCCTATCAGGTCGAGATCGAACCCGACCCGGACGGCGGGTACGTAGCAACTGTGCGCGGTCTTCCCGGATGTATCACCCAGGGCGAGACTTTGGCCGAGGTGCTTGACATGGCCGAGGACGCAATCACGTGTTGGCTGGAAGCACGCGAGGATTTGAAACGACGGGGCATTGAGGTACCCATGACACCAGCAAGCGAGACATGAAAGCGTAATTTATTGAAAGACCTTAAAGACAAAGCAGAGTTCATACCCGTAACAACCGGTCGTCCGGATTCTGTTTCAGCGTTTCTGGAACTCGGTAGAGATTACTTATCAGAATATGATGACTTGCCACCTGATCTTGAGCCGGAAAAATTCCTTCAGAGCATTTTATCCAGCCGGGAAAAGCCTGACCGCTGGCTGCTGCTTCTAAAGCACGCAGACAGATACATAGGTTTCGTTCATGCGAAAATCGATCATGATGAGCGTCCTGGATGGGGGTATATCCTGGAGTTCTACATCGTCCCAAGCAAACGCATATCCGGATGGGGACGAACATTATTCAATCACGTCGCAGAGATTCTGCAATCTCGCGGCACAAATCGGACCTGGCTGGCGTCTGATCCAAATGCTGAAGCATTTTGGTATTCACTCGGATTCAGAGAAACAGGCGAAATGGAAAGGGACCAAAAAATCATGGTCCTCTCGATATGAGAACGTGAACACAGGACGGTTAGATGCGTGAGTTTGAATTCATTGAGTGGATACGCCGACAAGGTGAGTTTGACCCGGAGGTAGTGGCCGTCGGGCCTGGGGACGATTGCGCGGTAATCCACCTCGGCGGTGAAAAACTGCTGATGACCACCGACCAGGTCCTCGACGGCGTGCATTTCTCGCTGGTTGAACACGGGCCGGAGGCTGCCGGTCGAAAGTCGGCTGCCCGGTCGCTTTCCGACATCGCCGCAATGGCGGGCGTTCCGGTGGCAATGGTGGCGACTGTTGCAGCGCCGAAGGGGTTTTCGCAGACTGATGCCGAAGCGATTTATCTAGGCCTGCGGACGTGCGGCGACGAATTTGGCTGTCCGCTTGTTGGCGGGGACCTGGCGGCATGGGGCGAATCCCCCGGGCCGCTGCAAATCAGCGTTACAATCCTGGGCCGATGCGACGGTATCGAGCCGGTCCTCCGTAGCGGCGCACAAGTCGGCGACGCTATCTGCGTTACCGGAAAACTCGGCGGGGCATGGGCCAGCCGGCGGCATCTGGAATTCAGGCCTAGAATTGCCGCAGCCCGCATACTGGCCAGGCAATTCGCCGTCAGCGCGATGATTGACATATCCGACGGTCTGGCCGGCGACCTGGCCCACGTCGTCGATGCAAGCGGCGTCGCAGCCGAACTGGAAGACCTGGCCATTCCCATTCACGCCGACGCCGCCGAGCGAAAAGACCCGCTGGAAGCCGCACTGTTCGACGGGGAAGATTACGAATTGCTCTTCACGCTGCCGGAAAATGAAGCCGACAGGCTTATGGATTCGAACCCGCTGGATGTCGGAATTGGTCGAATCGGCGAAATTACTACCGGCAGCGGTATGACACTGCTCCGCGACGGAAAGCGTGAAAAACTCGACCCGCGCGGATGGGAACACGAAACGTAAATGAGTGAACAGTTTCAGACAAACAGTGTTGAGGAAACCGTCGCGTTGGGCGAGCGGCTCGCCGGGCGTTTTGACGTCGGCGATTGCGTCGCTTTGGTCGGCGATTTGGGTTCGGGCAAGACGGTCCTGGTTCGCGGCCTGGCCGTTGGGCTGGGGGTCGCCGATGAGCGAATGGTTTCTTCGCCGACGTATGTGCTGGTGCAGGAATACGCCGGGCGCGTCCGGCTGTACCACGTGGACCTTTACAGGCTGACGGCGGCGGAAGATGAACTGGCCGATCTTGGCATCGACGAGATGCTCGCCGACGGCGTAGTCGTCATCGAATGGGCCGACCGCGCCGGCGGCGCCCTGCCCCAACCCTATTGGCGCATCACAATCCAGCCGACCGGCGAAGCATCGCGGAAATTCACGCTGGAGCGAGTTGATTAGTTCCGTCGCCTTCTTCCGAGGCAGAACATACCGCCGATGACCAGTATCGCAAGTGTGGCCGGTTCGGGAACCTGCGTAATGCTTCCGCCGTTGAGGTCGATGCTCCCGCCGAGGTCGGTAAAGTTTCGGCAGTAGAGGTTCAGGCCGTTCAGGTCAAGCGTCGAACCGGCTCCGAGAATCAGGTTTTCCACGTACAGCGCCTCGCTGCCTTCCCAATCGGGGCGGTTGTCATAATCATCGACCAGTTGGACATATCCGATGTCGGCCCCGCCGAGTTGCAGCGTGCCAAGTGCGAAGTTGGAATCGAACCCTACCATAAATGCGTCCATGTCTTCACAGGCCACCTCGAACGGATCAACACCTTCGCTGCCGCCTTCGAAGATCAGCGTAAGATTCCCCAACCCGGCCAAGTTGTCGGGATTCGTGCTTTCGTTTTCAAACGCCGATCCTGTCATGTGTATGGTCGCGCCCGCATCGGCCGTCAGTGTGCTGTCCTGCACCAGGATCATCGTCCCTCCGACTGTTACCGTCCCTGTCGCACCCATATTCAGCGTACCGCCGTCCCAGACTTTTAGCACATCGCCGACCTCCACAATCCCGCCATTGCTGACAGTCAACTCGCCCGTCCCGCCACTGAAAGAGTTGTTTCCGCCGACGTAGAGTCCGCTGCTATTAGTCCAGACCGAACCGTCTCCATCGACTGTTACCGCGCCGGTGGAGCCGGAGTAATGGCCGAGGTAGCCACCGAAATTACTGACGGCCCCGCCATTGGTGATATTCAACGTCCCCTGTCCCTCGCAGCCGACGATGAGGTAGCTACTGTTAGTCCAGGTCGAACCGCTGCCATCGACCGTTACCACGCCGGTGGTACCATAGCCGATGTAGCCATAGGTATTACTGACTGCCCCGCTATTGGTGATATTCAACGTCCCCTGACCATAGTGGCCGACATAG
>DAOVLS010000379.1 GCA_030631125.1 Planctomycetales bacterium | reverse complement strand
GACTATCCTGGAAACGATCGAGAGCGCCTTCGGCGAGGTGGGTTCGGCGAGCCTGGACGTAGCCATCAGCCACTTCTTCAACTCGCTGACGGAACTTTCTTCCCAGCCGACCAGTCAGGCGCTGCGTGAGCAGGTGGTATGGGCCGCTGACACTCTGGCCGGACAGTTCCGAAATCTCGGACGATTCATCAACGACGTGATGGAGCAGGTCCGCCTCCAGGCCGAGCAGTACACCCGTCAGGTCAACGACCTGACGGCCGAAATATCCGACCTGAACGAGCAGATTGCCGCCGTTTCGATGCGAGGCGGCTCGTCCAACATGCTTTGCGACCGCAGAGACCTTGCCGTTCTGGAACTGGCCGAACTGGTCAGTGTCGAAGTTACCGGGCAAATCGGCACGTTCCAATCGATGAACATTGTTACCAACGGCATGCAACTCGTAACAGGCAAGTCGGTTACGTCCATGGAACTTCAGATCACCTCGGACGGGGAATTGGGAATCGCACCCGAAGACGCCCCATCCTGTCTGACAGACGCCAGCGGCGGAAAGATAGGGGCGCTGCTCGCTCTGAATAACGACATACTATCAGGCATCCGGAACACCCTGAATACTCTGGCTAAACAGGTTATGACCGAAATCAACCGGCTGCACGTCCAGGGCGCTGGGATAGACGGCTCGTTCGATGAAGTAACAGGAACTTCCGTCGCCTCGACGACGCTGGATGAATGGCCGACGGAAGTTGAGACCGGCAGTTTCTTCATCCGCGTAATCGACACGACCACGGGCGGAGTAACGCGCCACGAAATCGCGGTCGATCCGGCCACCGACACCGTTGCGACCATTCAGGCCGACCTTGACGCACTTGCCAATGTATCGGCGTCGATAGTCAACTCCGCTCTGCACATCGAGGCCGATAACGGGTATCAGTTCGATTTCCTCCCCGTTGTATCCTCCCAGCCTCACGTCGATAACATCACGGGCACTGCCGAGGCGACGATTTCGGGAATATACGCCGGTAACGCGAACCAGATATTCACCTGTACTGCCGCCGGCGCCGGCGACGTCGGCGTCGATGACGACCTGGTGCTCGAGGTGCGGAACGGCGACAACGAACTGGTAAAAACGATTAACATAGGCCAGGGATACGCCGCCGGGGATTTGCTCGACATCGGCAGCGGGCTATACGTCGCCTTGAGTACGGGGTCGTTAGTGAACGGCGACAATTTCACCATCCAGGCACTGGCCGATCCTGACACTTCCGGTTTCCTGGCGGCAGCGGGTATCAACACGCTGTTTTCGGGTAGTTCCGCCGCCAGCATGGCGGTTCGAGCAGAGGTTCTCAATCGGCCTCAGCGTTTAGCCGGCGACATCAGCGCAACGTCCGGCGACGGCGTCAACATCCGAAGAATGGCCGACGTCGCCCTGCAAACCTTCGCCGCACTGGAAAACACAACGCCCCAGGACTATTTCCGTCAGATTGTTACGGGTGTCGGGCAGGCCGTTGCCGTCAGGCAGGCAAGGACGACCAGTGTGGAAAACATCATGAGGCAACTCGGAAACCAGAAAAACGAAATCAGCGGCGTGGACATCAACGACGAAGCGGCCAAACTGATTATCTTTGAGCGAATGTATCAGGCGCTGTCAAAGTCCATATCCACGCAGAACCGCGTTTTGCAGATCCTTTTCGATATAATATAGACCATTCCGGTAACTGTGAGAACATGCGATGAGCGGTTTTGGAACGATTTACGATAACATGATGTACGGGCTTCAGACCCATTCGCAGACCCTTGCGCGCCTTCAGAGGCAGGTCTCCTCAGGCTCGAAGATAATTCGCCCTTCGGACGCCCCGAGCGATACGTTCCAGATTATGGACATCCAGGCCAAGGGCCGGACGCTGGAAGTGTATTCCAAGAACCTTGCAATGACCGTGATGTCTCTCGAACAGGCATCTTCCGTGATGCAGGAGTTGTCCAATTCTACGACCCTGACCCGCCAGCGTCTTACACAGGCTGCCACTGGGACTTACAGCGATACGCAACGTTCGGCAATGGCCGCCGAAATCGACTCTATCCTGGACCAGGCAGTTACGATGGCGAATATGGAGGTTATGGGGAAGTACATTTTTGGCGGCGCCTCTGCCGCGACGGCGCCTTACATCGCCCATCGCGAGGATGGAAAGATCGTCTCGGTTACATACGAAGGCAGCGACAGGAATATCAGCGTTCCGGTGGCATCCGGTGTGGAGCAGTCGGCTACGTTTGTAGGCGAGGATGTTTTCCGCTCCGACCAGCGCTCCGCGCCGATATTTCTCGGCGACACCGGTGCGGCTTCGGGTGTGGGCACATCGACCGTCCGGGGCGACGTATGGCTGACCATAGCGCACGACACGACAACCTACGGCGGCGCCACAGGTGTCGCAGCCGGCAACCGGTCGGGAGATGAAGACACCGTCATCGGTACATCTCATACACTCACGCTCGACGCCGACACAGACAGGATCAGACTGGATGACGGACAGTTTAAGAGTTTTACAGGCGCTGAAGACAACCTGGAACTCACGAATGTCGCGGGCGACGTGGTGTACGTCGATATGACGAATCTGGCCGGCGGGCTGTCCGGGATGATAGAGGTTGCAAGCACCGCCACCGGAAAACTTTCCATCGACGACCTCGAATCAACTGTCGATCTGACGGCGTTTACCAATAACGAAACGGTTACGGACTCGCAGACCGGACAGATACTTTACGTTGACGCCACGCAGATCGAGCGGGTCGGCGTCGAACCGGTGCGGGTCCCCGGAACATACGACATATTCGGGATGCTCATCAATGTCCGCGACATCCTTATCAATGACAGGGGATTGCCGGATGCCGATCAGAGCGAACTTATCAGCGAGGCGATAGAATCGCTTGATGAGGTTATGGGTGGCCTGACCGACAACATGACCGCCGTCGGCGGACGCCTCCAGGCGATGGATACACTCAAAACGACACTGGAAAACGTACAGGGCGATCTGGATATACGCCAATCAACCCTCCAGGACGCCGATATTGTCGAACTCGCAGCCGAACTCGCCCGGACACAGACGTTCTATCAAATGATCCT
>DAOVLS010000385.1 GCA_030631125.1 Planctomycetales bacterium | reverse complement strand
CTCGATGACGTACCACAGGTCGCCGTCGCTGGCGTTGACGGCGAAGGCCCCGCCTTCGTGAATCCGCCGGGCGACCTTTCTGACCTCCGGGACGATGAAGGTCCGATACGCCTCGGCGGAGATAATCGGCTTGTTACCCGCGAAATCCCCCCCGATGGCGATCTGGTCGATACCCAGTTCCAGATACGCCTCGACCTGCCCCATGCAGATACGGGTCTTACAGGCGAAGTACTCCTTCGCCACTTCCGGCTCCAGCAGCATGGTCTGCATCAGGTCCACGTTGGTCCAGACGCCGTGCCCGTGAGCGGGCGCGAGGATTGGCAGGTCCAGCCCCCGGCGCGCCAGTTCTTCGGTTACGGCGACAAAGACAGACTGCTCGGCGTCGGACCATCCAGGCCGACCGGCCGAGAGCCGCTCAATCTGCCTGCGGACCTCCTCGACAGGGTCGTCGCTCAGGCCCGACGTGCCCGGCGAATCGCTCGCCGTTTCGGCCGACGAGACGGCGGTGGGCGGCGGGTATGGGTATATGTAGATCAGGTCGAACCCCAGGCGCTCGGCCAGGTCCACCATGTCGGCGGCGAGTCGGCGGACAGCCGGTTCGTAACCGATCTCACCGGCCAGGGACTGAAACACCACGAAGTCCCCGGCGTAAGGCCGACCTATGAACGCCTCGGCCACAGCGGAGTGCATCACGTACTCGAAGATCGGCGTCCGGTCAGGTTCTTGATGCTCCAGCGCGGCGCGGACGCGCTGGCGGGAAGTCATTTGATTGGATTCTGGTGACATCTCAATCGCTCCAACTTGAAAACGCCACTCAAATTACTTGCCTTTCGGTTTGCGTTTGGGGCGGAGGTGCAGTTCGGGCGGCTTTTGGCCTACGACGGTGTTGGGGGCGACCGATTCGGTTATGAAAGTGTTTCCGCCGATCGTGCTGCCTTTTCCGATGGTCGTCTTTCCGAGGATCGTGGCGTTTGCGTAAATGGTAACGCCGTCGCCGATAATCGGATGCCGGCCAATCCCGCGAATCACCCGCCCTCGCTCGTCCTTGGGGAACGACAAGGCTCCGAGCGTAACACCCTGGTAAATCTTGACGTTGTTTCCGATGCGGGTCGTCTCGCCGATTACCACGCCGGTTGCGTGGTCGATGAAGAAACTTTTACCCACAGTCGCGCCGGGATGGATATCGACGCCGGTGGCGCTGTGGGCGTATTCGGTCATTACCCTCGGCATCAACGGGATGCCCTGGCAGTGCAGTTCGTGCGCGAGGCGATAGATGGTAATCGCGCGAAAACCGGGATAGCAGTAGATGACTTCTTCGATATTTTTCGCGGCAGGGTCGCCGTCGTAACCGGCCTGGGCGTCGAGGGCGAGCATTTTGCGAATCGCCGGTATCCGGCGAAGAAATTTATCGGCCAGGCCAGCGGCCTTTTTCCTGTCGGCGCGTTCAGCCCGAACGCTATCCCGCTCGGCATGGCGGAGGCAGTGATATATCTGCTCGGCGAGTTGCTTTTCCAGTCTGACCAGCAGGCCTCCGACGTGGTAGCGGACGTTCTGCTTCGTCAGCGCCAATTGACCGAAGTAGCCGGGGAACAGCAATTGGCGCAATTCGACGATAATCTCGACGATTGCATCCCGGCTTGGCAGAAAGGCGGAACCGATCCGCTCGGTCCGCTTGTCGGAGCGGTAAGACGCCAGTATCGCGCCGGTCAGTTTGTCCAGTCCGCTATCCAAAATAAGACCCAAAATCCGAAATACGAATCTCGAAACTCGAAACAAATCCGAAACCCGAATTCTCAAATGCCTCAAACAACAGAGGCATCATCGTTTCGGATTTATTTACAGTATTTCTTCGACGTTCTGCTGTATCTTGATAATCGCATCAACCAGGCCGTCGATGTCCTTCTTCTCGCCCATCAAATTATAGTGGTGGCCGACAGTGATCCGTTCTTCGGCGGCGAGTTTCTCGGCGACGGGACAGCAGACATTTGAGTAGTCCACCTTCTGCCCCAGTTTCTCGACGACCCAGGACGCACCGAACGCCTTTTCCTGATACAAGCTGGCTTTGTAGAGCGGGTTGGTGTAACTGGTGCTCATTGTGTAGCCTTCGGCCTTGAGGGCCTCGAGGAACTTGTCGCGGCCCAGGCCCTTGAACTTTGAGGCGTCATAGAGGAGGGGCACGGTGTATCCGTTCAAGCGCGTTACACGTTCGTCCATCTCGTAGGTGATTCCGTCAATTTCTTTCAGCCGATCCAGGAAGCGGTCAAGATTATCCATTTTGTGGGCGATCTGGGCCTCCAGTCGCGTGAACTGTACCTTCAGGACTGCGGCCTGGAACTCGCCCATTCGCCAGTTGCTGGTCATCAGCGGCTTGCCGTATCCGTATCCGAATGTCCGCAGGCTTTTGCACAGGGCGGCGTAATCATCGTCGTTAGTCGTCATGATGCCGCCGTCGCCGGAGACCATCATCTTCTCGGACTGAAAACTGAACGAACCGATGTCGCCGATTGCGCCCACCCGCGTGCCTTTCCACTCGCAGCCATGGGCGTGGGCGGCGTCTTCGATGACCTTGATGTCGTGCTTGCGGGCCACTTCCATGATACCGTCCATGTCGGCCGGCGTGCCGCCGATGTGGACGGGGATAACCGCGCGGGTCCGGTCGGTAATGGCGGCCTCGAACGCCTTGGGGCAGAGATTGGTGTTGTGGCGCTCGACGTCTGCGAAGACCGGCACGGCTCCGACCATCAGCACGCACAGGCCCGTCGCGCCGAACGTCAGCGGCGGGATGATAACCTCGTCGCCTGCGCCCACCCCGAACGCGCGCAGGGCGATCTCCATTGTTACCGTACCGTTACTGGCGCAGATGGCGTGGTTGGCGTGCTGATAGGCAGCGAACATCTCCTCGAACCCAGCCACTTCCGGCCCTTGCTGCCACTGCCCGCTGTCGGCGACGCGGACGAGCGCCTCGCACTCTGCCTGGTCATGTTGAGGCCAGACCAGTTGTTCCTGCGGCGTCGCCCGCACGGGCGTTCCGCCTGTTATCGCTAGTTTTCCCATTTTCAAATATCCTTTCTT
>DAOVLS010000270.1 GCA_030631125.1 Planctomycetales bacterium | reverse complement strand
GGACGACCTGTCCCGTCTTTACACGCCGGGCGTCGCGCGGGTCTGTCGGGCCGTTCACGAAAATCCGCAGCGAGGGTATCGCCTTACGATAAGGTGCAACGCCGTCGCCGTCGTAACCGACGGCAGCGCCATCCTCGGCCTGGGCGACCTGGGCCCGCTGGCGGCGCTGCCGGTAATGGAAGGAAAGGCGCTGCTGTTCAAGCAGTTCGGCGGCGTGGACGCCATCCCGGTATGCCTGGACGCTCACGAACCGGACGAAATCGTCGCAATCGTCAAGGCCATCGCGCCGACCTTCGGCGGGATTAACCTGGAGGACATCTCGGCACCGCGATGCTTCGAGATTGAAGACCGCCTGCGAAACGAACTGGATATCCCGGTCTTCCACGACGACCAGCACGGCACAGCCATCGTCGTCCTGGCGGCGCTGACGAACGCCCTGAAGATCGTCGATAAGGACATTGCCTCGCTGAAGATCGTTTTCGGCGGCGTGGGGGCCGCCGGCGTGGCGTGCACAAAGTTGCTCCAGGCTGTCGGAGCGGGGAATATCGTCGGATGCGACCGCGCCGGGGCGATTTACAAGGACAGGGGCGAGCACATGAACCCCGCCAAGCAACAGTATGCCGAGTACACCAACCCCGAAGGCTTGAAAGGATCGCTGTCGGACGTGATCGCCGGTGCGGACGTTTTTATCGGCGTCTCAGGCCCCGGCACGTTGGGCGTCGATGACGTCAAGAGCATGGCCGACAAGCCGATCGTCTTTGCAATGTCGAATCCCGACCCGGAAATCCAGCCTGAGGATGCTCTGCCTCACGTAGCCGTGATGGCGACCGGGCGGAGCGATTATCCCAATCAGATTAATAATGTTCTGGCCTTCCCCGGCGTCTTTCGCGGCGCGCTGGACTGCCGGGCGTCGAGCATCACCGAGGGCATGAAAATAGCGGCTGCTGCTGCAATCGCGGCGGTGATCGGCGATGATGAATTGCGAAGCGACTACATCATTCCGTCGGCGTTCGAGTCGCGGGTAGCCCCATCCGTCGCCGACGCCGTAGCAGACGCCGCCAAAAAGGACGGCGTCGCAAGAGAACCGGCCGGTCCAATCCCGGACGTGGACGACCTTATAAAAGAATAAATCCACGAATTACACGAAAGTAAAAGAAGAAGAAACAAAAGAAAATTCGGCCTGGTTCAATTCAGGGTAACACTATGATGCAAAAGATTCTCATTCGCTGTTTTGTAACAGGCTCCCGCTTCAGCGGGGGCCTGTTACAAAACAACATCAGGAACGAGAAGTTACCTGAAATAGAATGTTTTTGAACCAGGCCGAAAATTCTGTTTTTTATTTTATAATTCGTGAAATTTGTGTAATTCGTGGACTCTCTGTTTTTTTGTTTTCGTGTAATTCGTGGACTGAATTATGGCTGAACAAATTGTCATCTTCGGCGGGACGTTCGACCCGATCCACCACGGGCATCTAATCACCGCACGGGCGGTGGCCGAGCATTTCGGGTTCGAGAAAGTAACATTCATGCCTGCGAAGGTCCCGCCGCACAAGGACGGCGCGCCGCACAAGTCCGCTCCGGCATCCGACCGCCTCGAAATGGTCCGCCTGGCCGTGGCGGATTCGAAGATGTTCGACGTAAGCGACATCGAGTTACAGCGGGACGGGCCAAGTTATACATTCGACACTCTGATGTCGCTCTGCCGACAATATGGACAAGAGGCGAACCTGCACTGGATAATCGGCGCTGACATGCTTGAGGACCTGCCGATGTGGCACAATGCCGGCGAGGTGATTGAAATGGCGCGGATTATCACAGCCGCCCGCCCGCCGTATAGCGAGCGTGTTCCAGAGGTTCTGGAGGCCCTGCGGGACCACTTTACCGCCGAGCAGGTGGTTCGCCTGGGCGAGGGCGTGGCCTTGACGCCGCTGATTGACATATCCAGCACGGATATCCGTCGTAGGTTCGCCGAAGCAAGATCGGTCAGGTACCTAACTCCCGCTGCCGTAATAGATTATATTCACAAACGAGGTCTTTACGAGGCGGGTTGAATCATGCCCGCCAGCTTGTCGGTAAAAATATTCTGGAAAAAAAGCGGCAAAGTTACGATTATTTTACTTGACAAATTTCCATTTTGGTGGTAGAAGAAAGAAGGCAGAGTGAATAAACATGAGGCTCCTCGGCTGATTTCCCTCCATTGGCCGAGTTACTGGACGGCGTCAGGCCCCCCTCCCCTGATGCCGTCTTTTTTTAGCGTTCAGCGGTCAGGAGGAGAAGGATTCGGCTGCAGATTTTGTTGTTTTGTCTTTTGCTGATTGCTGATTGCTGACCGCTGACAATCAATCTGTTTCTTCCAGATGATGGTCGCTGCTGGCGATCCCGCTGCGCTTGGTCAGGATCGCCTCGATTACCGGCGGGGGAATCAGGGCCGACACATCCCCGCCCATCGAGGCTATCTGCTTTATCAGCGACGAGGAGGTGAACGCAAAGTCCGGGTTGGTCATAATGAAGACCGTCTCCACCCCGGCGACGACACGGTTGGTCAGGGCCACCTGGAACTCGAACTGGAGGTCGCTGCTGTTCCGGATACCGCGAAGAATTGCTTCAGCGCCGACCTTCTTGGCGAAATCCACAGTCAGACCGTCGAACGACTCCACGCGAACGTCCGGGTAATCGACCAGGACCTTGCGGATCATCTCGACCCGCTCATCCGAGTCGAAGAGCGTCTTCTTTTCGGGATTGGTCCCGACGGCGACGATGAGTTCGTCGAAGAGATTCCGCCCGCGCTGAATTACGTCAAGATGCCCGTTGGTAATCGGGTCGAACGTTCCCGGAAAAACGACGGTGCGTTTCTGATGCTCTACCATGGTCTAAACCTTTATGTTGCACTACCCGTTTAGCCGTCGCCGGTACGGCGACGAACAATTATACGTCGCTGCCGGGCGTCTGTGAAGATTTGTTCTGTCGGACAATTCGGCAGAAGATGAGCACCGCCGCGGTAATTCCCAGCCCCGCCAGCGCGACCGGGATGAACGAAGCGCCTTTTCCGCAAGGATGGCCCAATGAACCGAGCCAGTCCACCGCCAGTCCCAGCAGCGGCGCGAGAACCGCAGCCGAGATGCTCTTCGCCTGGGACTCGATACTCAACACGGTCGCACCGTCGGCCGGTGCGCCGGCGGCGCTGAATCGACCGATCTGCATGGGGCGCCAGAGGTTCTGAAGCACCGCCAGGGCCAGGAAACCGACTATCGCCACAGCCAGGGCCAATCCCGCCGCCGTTCCGCCAAGTCGCCATTCCAGCCCCAGCCCTGCGGCAATAGCGGCGAAAACGAACAGATTCATCCACCACAGAAGCCTTGCGCCCCGCTCGGCCCCGCCGGCGTACCTGCGCAATCTATCGCTTCGCCGGGCCGACAGGCTCTCAAGAAGGTGCAGCGCGACATAGACCACCAGAATAAGCGCAGCCGTCCGTTGAATGTCCCCCAGCCCGGCCAACAGCGGCAGCGACAGGGCGGCGACCATTATAATCGGTTGGAGGTAATCTTTGGCGACCTTGTAGGTCCCCTCGAATCCCATCGACTCAATCATAAGCCGGCGCATGCGTGAGGCCTTCAGCGCCTTTCCGGTAACGCGGAAAAGATGACCCAGGACCTGCCGGACCGAAAAGGCCCGCCGGCCGGCATTGTCGAGATGATCGGGATAACCGGCGAAGTTTATCAGGCCTGCGACGTAGGGAGCGATACTGGCGAGGAATAAGTATCTATACACCGCCGGCCCCGCATCGTCCTGAAGCCCCGCCGCGGCGAACACTATCGCCGAGGCGATGACGACGGCAACGGCCGAGCCGAGTTTCGAGAACGACCGCGTCGTACCGTAGTATCGAGTCTTTTCATCGCTTCTGCCTTCATGCAGCAGATGGCCGAAGATCATGGCCTTGTGCGTACCGGTGCGGAAAGCATCTCCCAAAGCGAATAAAGCCATTGCCGCGAAGAAATGCCACACCGCCGACGAGAACGCAAAAACCGCAAACGAGGCGATATACACGCAGAAACTGAAGATCATGCACCGCCGCCGGCCGTAGAGGTCCGCCAATGCCCCGCTGGGAACCTCGAACAGATTAATAAGCAATTCACGGAAGCCTACCATCAGCCCGATAGTGGTAAAACTCAACCCCGCCTGCCGGAAGAACAGGATAATGAAAGGGTCGAAATATCGCTGGTTCTTGCAGAAGCCGTAGAGGCTGAAGCGAAAAAGCATCCCCGGCGGATCTTGTTTATTTTGCAGTGCCATTTCTACCTGCCAATTTTACACCAGCCTGGCAATATTCTGGAGATTTTCTTGATTTGAGCAGCGGAAACAAATTATGGTGCTTAGGCGATTTATGAGCGAAACCACTCTGCCTCCGGAGGACCAAAAACGCCTGGACGACCTGTACGAGTACGTGCAG
>DAOVLS010000418.1 GCA_030631125.1 Planctomycetales bacterium | reverse complement strand
CGACTTCAGGGCCGCCGAAGAGTTTCAGCAGATTGTCGTATCGTCCCCCCCCCGCCACTGCCCGTAAAGAACTGGCTGCGTCGAATATCTCATAGACAATGCCCGTGTAATACGCCAGCCCGCGAACGATCCGCAAATCAATCTGGCAATAATCACTAACGCCCATGTTGGCGAGATAGCCCATCAGCGATTCGAGTTTGGCGATCTCGGCGGCAGAGTTGGCATCGGCCTCACCGAGCGAAGCCATTACATCGGAGAGGTTCTCGGCGTCTTGAAACGCGCAGAGTTTATCGAGCGAATCTACAGGAATCCCGGCGGCAACGGCCATTTCGGCGAAGGCGTCCGGGGAAACTTTGGGGCGTTTATCCAATGCTGCCAGTGCAGGCTCCATCGCCGAATCGTCCACGCCGGCCAAACGGAGGGCTGCGACGGTCAGAGGTCGGCTGCCGATACGCACCACAACGTCCTCGGCTGACAGCCCCATCTCGCGCAGGCAGTCGATGGCTGTGAATATGCACTCGGCATCAGCGAGGACGTCGTCGCTTCCGATAATATCGATATTCCACTGGAAAAACTCTCGCAACCGCCCTTTTTGCGGGTTTTCCGCCCGGAACAGTCTCGGCAGGGAGAACCATTTTATAGGCCTGGGGAGGGAGTTGATTTGCGCGTTGACCATTCGCGCCAGCGTAGGCGTAATCTCCGGACGCATAGCCAAGGCCCGCCCGCCGCGATCTGTGAAACTGAACAGCTGCGAGGCGATCTCATCTCCGCTCTTGACGCTGAAAAGGTCCAGATATTCCAGCACAGGCCCGTCAAACTCGACGAAGCCATTGCGCAGCGAAACGGCCCGCCAGGTCTCGGCCAGGTAGTTCCGCATCGCCATTCGGTCGGGATAAAAATCCCTCGTTCCTTTTACGGCTTTGAATTTCATAGTCAGGTCACTGATTACACAGAAACAACAAAAGGAGAATAGTCCACGAATTACACAAATTACACGAATTACAGAAAGAGAAACAGAGTAAAATGTCGGCGAAGTATCGACTTACTTGCGGACTCGGCGGCGACGATGGTATCATTATCAGCGGTTTTGTTGAAGGGGTTTTTGTATGGCTATATCTGATGAAGAGCGTAAGGCGTTGTTGTTATTGGCGAGGCGGGCGGTGGAGGCGAAGGTTTCGGGTTCGCCACGCCCCTCCCTGCCGGAGGTAAAGGGTGTGCTTTCCGAGCGTCGCGGATGTTTTGTAACGCTTACCAACCAAGGTCGGCTTCGCGGGTGCATCGGTACGTTCCATCCGAGCAAACCACTTGCAGAGCAGATTGTCGAAATGGCCGCCGCTGCCGCTCGCGATCCGAGATTCACCTCCAATCCGATCACGCCGGGCGAAGTCGCCGGCCTTGCCGTCCAGGTCTCCGTATTGAGCGAACTGACGCCTATTGCAAACCCGCTCGACATCGAGTTGGGCGTCCACGGTATCTACATTGTTCGCGGTGCGGCAAGCGGATGCTTCCTGCCGGAGGTCGCAACGGAAACCGGATGGTCCAAAGAACAATTCCTCTCGCAATGCTGCTCCGGAAAGGCCGGCATGGCGCCCGACGCCTGGCGGGATGAACAGACCACGGTCTATACCTTCACCAGCGAAAAATTCTCGGAATGAGAAGCGGCATTTGGCACTGGGCATTTGGCATTGGTAGTCGTTGGTTGCTTCAAGTCCCGCCTTTATATCTTATGGTTTTGTTCAATCGGGAATTAAAACAGGAACAACTTTCGCAAATCCTGTGCCACCAATGCCAAATGCCGAATGCCCAATGCCTACTTCTTCCCCATTTCGCGCTGACGACGAAAGAAGTCGCTCATCAATCGGCTGCACTCGTCAGCCAGGATGCCAGAGGTAACTTCGACTTGATGATTGAGGCGGTTATCGGAGCAGATTTGATAAAGCGTTTCGACAGCGCCGGCTTTGGGATCGGCAGCGCCATAGACCAGCCGGTCGAGCCTGGCCAGGACAATTGCCCCGGCGCACATCGGGCACGGTTCGAGCGTTACCGCCAACGTACAGTCATTAAGTCGCCAGTCGCCAATGGCTTCGGCAGCGGCGCGAATGGCGAGCATTTCGGCATGAGCGGTCGGGTCGGCGTCGATAATGCGACGGTTGTAAGCGGATGCTATTATTTCATCGCCACGCGCAACCACCGCCCCTATGGGCACATCGCCAAGCCCTTCGGCTATGCGGGCCTGCTCAATGGCCGTCAACATCAGTCGCTCGAATTGTTTGATTCGTTTGTCCATTACGAATGGTTTGACACACTGTAGGCTGGGCCGAGCGGAGCGAGGCCCACCTTTTTCCTTCAAACGTTACTACCTATCTCAATCGAAATCTCGTCGGCAGGCGATTGGCATTCGCCGGCCCGGGCCGAATGCCCTCGCTGTTACTTTCAGCACCGGAGCGGCCTGGCGACGCTTGTACTCCGAAGCCGACACCATTGATACGACACGACGAACCATGTCGGCATCAAGGCCTGCGGCGATAATCTCACCCGTGTTTTCCTCACGCTCGACATAACGCGACAGGATCGCATCGAGAATATCGTAGGGCGGGAGTTTGTCCTGGTCTGTCTGGTCGGGTTTCAGTTCGGCGCTGGGCGGCTTGGTGATGGT
>DAOVLS010000079.1 GCA_030631125.1 Planctomycetales bacterium | reverse complement strand
GCCCTCGGACGCCCCGTTGCAGTTGTCGTGGGAGGATTTCCTGGCCGCTGCGTTTGGCGGTGAATCGATAACGCTGCCGGGCGTTTCGCTGGATGTACCGAAGGCTGAAATTAATCTGCCCAAATTGGCCCGCGCGGTCCCCGCGCTGCTGAAGGTCCTTCCCGGCGTGGAGATTACGTCGGGGACAGTGGTGGCCGAGGATGTCTCAATTCGTGGCGGGGCCAGGCCGTCGGTGCGAGGCCGAGTAACGCTGGACAAACTCCGGGCGGCTCGCAGGGGGCAGGCGGAAATCTCCTGCCGGCCTATTTCGCCTACTCTGAATGCCGTCATAGACCGGGAGGTTGGTCTCAAGATTGACACATTCGAATTCACGTCGGCCTTCGGCAGCGCCGAAGGCGGAGGGGACACCGCGGATTTCATGACGCATTACCGACTGAATCTGAAAAGGTTCCACGAAAAACCGGGGAAAATTTTCGATATTGGTTCGGCATTCCCGCAGGGGCGAATCGGAGGAACCGTAAATCTGGTTCGCCGCGAGGCAGGGCGCGTGGACCTTCTTTCGGACGTTGAAGTCGAGAACTTCGAGTACCGCGCCGACGGGCGAACGCTCCATCTTGACAAACTCCGTGTTATACAAAAGGGATACTTTCTGCTGCGAAAACGCAAATTGCTCGAAGCGGTCATCACAGAGGGCCGAATCGTACTGGCGAAGGAATTGTTGTTGGCGGGGTCCGGACGCTATCACCTCGATAAGAAGACCTTTCAATGCGACGTGAACATTGAACAGGCCGACTTGCTGTCGCTGAAACGGCGTTTCAGGGACTGGATACCCGCCGGCCTGCCGGAAATTTCGGGATCATTGCCCGGTAAAATCGCCCTTTCCCGACCCATTGGCGGGAAACACCTGGTCTCCAGCGGCAATATGACTCCGTTGGATCTCCGTGTTGACGGGCAATCGCCCACCGATGGGCTTATCAGCCTGAAATGGTCCGGGCTGGAACTTAATTCGGACTTCCGCCGGATCGACGTCGCCTCTGCCAGACTGGTAAGCGATCCGATGACTTTGTTGGCGGAGAAGGTCCGCCTGACATTGGGCAAAGACTTCCAGGCGGAAGGGAAAATAGATGTTGCCGCAGACCTTGCGAAATGTCTGGCCGCCGCTCAGCCGTTTGCGAAATGGGAAAAACCGCCCCGGATTTCCGGCGCTCTGACCTGGAAAGGCAAAAGTAGTTATACCGGCAAAGGCGTTCGACTTGCCGGAAACGGTGAAATTTCAGATTTGAGCGTCGGCGGCGGTGAACGTACTTTCGTCCAGGAGAAGGTAACTTTCGACCACGTCGCCATTTTGGATCACGCCAGGGAACGGATTACGCTTGAGAAAATGGACGTGGCCTCCAAAACGCTTTCACTGCAAATGGGTGGAACGATTGACCGATTCGGCAGCGACTGGATGCTGGACCTGGCCGGAGAGTACGAGGGGTCCTGGAAAGACCTGACCGCCCTGCTGCACGAATTCGCCCCGGCCACAAAGGCGAAAGTCTCGTTTGACGGGAAGACGGGCGGGCCGGTGGTCGTTACAGGCCCCGCTCGCAACCCCAAAGTGCGCCCAGCCTTCCGGGCAGTTACGGCAAAGACGGCGTTCGGGTGGACACAGGCGGATGTTTTCGGCATCGGTCTAAAGCAGGCCAAACTGTCACCGGTCCTTACCGACGGGCAGGTGCGGATACCCGAAACAATCGTCGCCGCCGGCGACGGTAAGGTGCGTCTGGCCGGCACGATCGATCTGCGGGGCGATGATCCCGTTTTCCGCCTGCCGGGACGGGTGCGGGTGCTGGAGAATCTGAAAATCACCCCCCAGTTGAACGAGGAACTCCTGACGCGATTCAATCCGATATTCGCCGAACTTGCCGACGTCGAGGGTGATGTCTCCCTGGATACGAATGACCTCCTGTTTCCCCTGAACGATAAGATCAAACAAATCGGCAGCGGACGGGGACACCTCGACCTGCAAAAACTGAAGGTCCGCCCGAAGGGGATCCTCGCGGAACTTGTAAAATTGGGTATGGCCGATGCGCGGGACCAATCGCCGGTTCAGGTGCGTGGCGTGGATTTTGTCATCCGCGACGGACGAATAAACTACGATAATTTCACGTTGGTTTTTCCCGGCGGGTTCGACTTGAAATTCTTCGGCTCGGTGGGCTTCGACGATACGCTGGACCTGGCTGTATCGGTTCCGATCAGCGCGGCGTTGTTAGAGAAATTCGGCACCCGTGGTCCCGTCGTTGATTATGCCCGGTTACTGGCCGGCGCTCGCGTGGACATCCCCATGATCGGGAGCCGTCTTAAACCCCGTCTGGATTTCTCGAAAGTCGATATGCGCCCGCTGATTGATCGGGCGATCCAGGCGCTTTTGGCCGAACAGGCCGGAAAGATGCTCGAAGGCATCCTCAAAGACCGCCTGCAGAAAGATAAAGACCCCCAAGACAAAGACAAAACCGAAGATATAGACCCCCTGCTGGATTCGCTGCTCGATCTGCTGAAAAAGCCCAGGCCCCCACAGGATTCGGATCCCAAAAGCGAGAGGCCATGAGACTCGTTGATTTACTCAAGCGGCGCATCGTTCGGTTGCTGACTACCCCCGGAGAAGAACTGGGCCGCTGGACGCGGATTCTCCAGTTCCAGATAGGGTTATGGCGTTTCTGCATCCGGCGACTGCGGGAGAATAACGTTCTGGCGATGAGCGCGGCGCTGTCGTTTCGCACAATTCTTGCCATGGTCCCCATCCTCATTCTGGCGTTTCTGATGCTCAAACCACTCGGCGTCGTCGAAGACAGCAAGAAGGTCCTCCGGGATCTCATGCAGGACAGTGGTCTTGCGCAGATCGTTTACGTTGAGTCTTCACAATCGCAACCGACTTCTGCGCCGGCCTCAAACGACGGCAACGACCGGATTACACTTGTCGAGAAGATTGAATCTGCAATCGACCATGCGGAAGGAAAACTGACTGTCGGGCGACTTGGGCCTATAGGAGTGGTACTGCTGATTTGGACGACGCTGACCCTGTTGACGACAATGGAACGGTGTCTGAATCGGATTTTCGAGGCGCCAAGGACACGAGCCCTCTCCCGGCGGATACTCTTATATTGGTCGGCTATGACGCTTGGTCCATTGGTATTGATAACCGTAAGATACGCAGGCGACAAGGCAACCGATGCCGCTCAAAATATGCCCGTATTGTCGTGGGTAATCTGGTGGATTGGTTGGGCCGGGCCGATTGTCGTTGGAGTAGTGCTCCTGGCCGTTTTATATAAACTGATGCCGAACACGCGCGTTCGGTTCCGTTCTGCCGTCACCGGCGCTATCGTGGCGGTTTTGCTCTGGATGATTGCCCGCTGGGGGTTCGCGCTGTATGTGGAGAACGTCGGAAAACAGAACATATACGGAGCGATGGGGCTTGTTCCGTTGTTCCTGATGTGGTTGAACCTCTCGTGGTGGATCTTCCTGTTCGGGGCGGAACTGGCCCACACAGCGGCAAATCTGTCTCGGATGCAATCGGCCGAGAAGAGAAAAACGCATCTGTTGGGCCCCTGGGACCTTCTTGCCGCCATGGTGGCCGTTGCCCGAGGCAATGTAGTTGGCGAAGGACCGGTTCCCATCGAGCAGGTTTCCGCGGCGCTGAATCTTTCTGATGAATCCGCCGAAGACCTGCTGTCGCGACTCTGCTCGAACGGTTTCGTCTGCCGTGTGGCGGATGAAGAATCCGGGATATATCTACCGGCCAGGTCCGCCGACGGGATACGGGTATCCGATATCCTGCGGATAGGTTTCGCTTACGGCCCGGGCGGGTCCGACCGGAAGGACGCATCGGAGATCGACGAAGCCATAAGGCTGGTTCGCCGTCGAACCGACGCGGGTATTGAAAAACTGACCATTGCTGAGATAATCTCTTGATTGATATTACTCTTTAGGAAAGGATGCGATGATGTCTGAATACGTTACAAGAAAAAGAATAGCGATGTTTGCGATGTTTCTGTTTCCGCTGGCGGCGGGAGGATGCAGCACGAATCCCGCCACTGGGAAAAAGCATCTTATTTTCATTTCGCAGGAACAGGAGATATCCATAGGCGCCGAGGCCGCTCCGGAGTTCGAGAAGGAGTTCGGTGGCAAGGTGTCCAACGCAAGGCTTCAGGCGTACGTTCAGATGGTGGGTGCGAAGGTCTCCGCTGTTTCCGAGCGCGAGGAAATACCTTACGAGTTCACGCTGGTGGCCTCGAAAATCCCGAACGCTTTCGCCCTTCCGGGAGGGAAGATTTTCATCACTGCCGGTCTGATGAGCAAAATGACCAACGAAAGACAACTGGCGGCGGTGCTTGGCCATGAAACCGGCCATGTCGCCGCACAGCACAATGTTCTGGGCATGCAGCGTCAGATGGGGGTCGCCGTCCTCGCTGATATCGCCGGACAACTCGCCGGGGAAGACAAAGCCGGATCGGCACAAGCAGTTACCAAGGTCGTCGCCGGAATGGCCGGTCTGAAGTACAGCCGAAACGACGAATACGAAGCGGATAAACTCGGCATCCGCTACATGTCCCGCGCGGGATATAACCCGTGGGGGATGGTCGAACTGCTCACCGTTCTGCTCAATCTCTCGGAGTCCGAACCCGGGTCGCTGACAGAGATGTTCCAGACACACCCGCTGACCAGCAAGAGAATTGAAGAGGCAAAAGAGATCATCGAGGACGAACACGAGGATTTCTCGCCGAGCACGGCCGACCCGAACGCCGCCCGCTTCTTAGAAATGCGACGGCTGCTATTCTCCACGGTAAGCGAATTGGCGGAAAAGTAAAATCAACTTCCGGACGGTTTGCTTTTTCGCGACAGTACGCGCCGCAACCGTATAACCGCCTCACCGGCCTGTCGGTCGCGCCCGCCTGTCCGCTTGACGACATCCTCGTAGTGAACCAGAGCGGCTTTCAATTCGCCGCACGCCTCGGCGATAGCGGCCAGATTGAAAAGCAGATTCACGTTATCAGGTTCGGCCTGCACCGCCGCTCGGGCATGGGCCAGGGCGGGCTTGCAGTCCATCGCTTCTGCTGCCGTCAGGGCCTTTTGACCGTCGGCCTGAAGCGTACCCCGCAACTGAATCTCCACCTCGACCACGGGCGGTGTAATCATTCGACAGAAAGTATCCACGCACTTTCCAAGCAGTGCATTCACGATGGTCCCAGCCTCCGGCACAGCGGCGGGGTCGTCAGGCCGACCAAGCCCCAGGTTGCCGCGAACGCGCGGATCCGTCAACGAATTGTAAGCCTGTCGCGCCTCCGCCGCACCCAGACGGACATTATCCGACTTCCGCGTGATGATAAAATCAACCCGGACCACAGCCGTGCGAATCAGAGTTTCCACTTTATGCGATGTAAAGGCCGATGCGTCCGAACCACGCCGGCGAATCGTCCTGGTTCCTTTCACGTCCTTCGTCTCGACGTGGACCTCGCCGGTAACAATCACAGGGCCGATCTGCGAAGTCCCAAGACTGGTTGACTTGCCTTCCCGAATCCGGCGCACAAGTCGTTCTTTGAGCATCTCTGCGGTTTTATCGGCGTATGCTTCCTCAGGCCCCGAGGCAGCGGTGAACTGTCCGACAGTTATGACTTGGGCGTTATACGGCGCAGGCAGGTCGGGCGGCAGAACGTGCCTGACAGAAAGCACAGGCCCGCCGCAACCAACTGCAAGGAACGACATCGCGAAGAGCAGAAGCGAAGACAGATGTAGTTTGGCCATAACGGCTCCTCACCAAAGAGATACGCAGCACCTGACTTATTCCAGAGGCTACCCTAAACCAAACCGAAGGGCAACATTGAAAATCAATAATACCGTTGACTCCCGGACCCGGACAAACTAGGTTTAAATACATGTGGGCGTAAAATGTTGGAGCCTTTCCATGACTCGTCCGACGGTAACACTCTTACTTCTGGTTCTTCTTGCCTCTTGCGGCTGCGGATCGCAGTCAATTCTATTCGAAGGTGAAGGTGAATATCTGTTCACCGCGTTCGACGCGCTGGCACTGCCCGGCGAGAGGGTTGAATTGCGGGCCAGGCTTCAGATGGGCGACCTGCTCAAATCCAGGGGCGGATGCGTGGTGCGATTCCTGCGAGATGGGCAGCTTTACAAAGCCGCCGAAACCGACGACGACGGTGTCGCCGTAGTTACCTTTGTGCCCGACAAGCCCGGCGCCTATCGGTTCACTGCCGAGTTGTCGCCCAACGGTTTTCCAGACAACCCGCCTCCAGGCCGGGAATTATTAGTTGCCTGCCGAAAAAGCGACGAACCGGCAATGATCGTCGATTTGGACAAGACGCTGGTGGCTTCGGGTTTCCATCTCGTGTTAATCGGCGAGCCGGAACCGATGCCCGACTCGCCCAAAGTGATGCAGCGGTTGGCTGAGAAACATTCGGTGATTTACCTGACCCACCGGCCTGACTACTTCGGCCCGAAATCCAAGGCCTGGCTCGCCAAGTACAACTATCCCGCCGGGCCGGTCCTGCTTTCCGATATCGGCGGCTTCTTCAGCGGAAGCGCCGCTTTCAAAACCAAGGCCATTCGACAACTGTGCAGCCGATTCAAGAACATACAGATCGGCATCGGCGACAAGGTCTCGGACGTAAAATCGTATCACGAAAACGGAATTCGGTCCTTCCTGATACTTGGCGTTCCGCAGGCCGCCACGGCTGATCAACTCCGCATACTGGCGAAATCCCTGGAGACCTTACCCGACCAGGTGCAGGTGGTTACATCGTGGTCGCAGATCGAAAACGTGCTTTTCGGAAACAAATCCTTCCCGCGTTCAGAAATGCAGCGCAAGTTGGAAAAGAAGGCCGAAGAAAAAACGCCGCAGAATAAATGAATAATTCATGAGCATACTCCGTTCAAGGAGCGTGAGAATTATTGTGCGTAACTTGCAGTATATTTGCTTCGTGCTTCTAATCGCGACAGCCGCAGGCTGCATTCCCAGCCAGTCGCTGACCGAGGGCGAGATCGACCGCCATTGGTATCTTCAGGCCGATGCCTGGGGCCAGGCCAAAAGCCAAACGCTCAAACTCGCCGGCAAACAACTGCCTTCGCGTTGGGTCTTTCGCCAGGAGCCCAGTTTAGTCTGGTCCACCGTCAGCATCGTCCGGGCGATTGACAAACTGGAGGCCGGTAGCGAGGAATTCAACGCCGCCGTCAGCCCCGCACACGCCTCGATGATGTTGACTGTTCTGTCCGACTTGCGCAGCACGCTTGAAGACCTTCGCGAAATCGCCGACCCGGAGACCCCCAAGACGCCGAAAAAATGGGCTTCGGCCGTTGCCGAGGTGCTGGTCCTGACTGAAAAAATCTCCCGGGTCGCCACAGCCGAAGATGACCGGGCCGACGACAAAAAACCGGGCGATCCACTAGGTTGGTCCGCCGGTCCGATGATCCAGATGCTGACCGCCTACCTGAACGAACGCTCCGAGGGCAATCTGCTGGCCGGTATGGAGCCGGACCAGGTCGGTCAACTTCGAGAAGTCCTGGTTCAGGTAGTCCTGCGGGTCAGTTTCGCCGCCGCCGGTAAGCAGGACCCTCCCGCGCTGCGCGAAGCGGTTACTAAAATGATGCGTGAAGCCAAACGTCCGGAGACCCTCGAAAAGACCCTCGCCAAAACGCTGCTCAAAGAGGCAGAGCAGGCCCCGCCGGCCAAGTCCGGAAGTCAACTAAAGGGGCTTTTGAGCGGAGCATTCGCCATAGCCCCACGGATGCTCGAACTGCTGGAGATGTTCATCCGGCAATGGGACTGTGTGGATTCGATGCTGATTGAGTTCCGCTATGACAAAGACCAGCCGATCGTTTCAGTTACGTTAAAGATCAAGCCAGGCCGCCAATTGCGACTGGCAAACCTGTTTTTCATGCAGCCGGCGATCGTTTTTCGAGGTGGGACGAGAATTACCGTCCAGCCTAAGGAAGCCCACACCGCCGAGACCGTCGTCCTGTTCGAACCGTTGGAAGGAGGCAGGGCCGAGGTAAGGTTCGAAGGTGTCCTATACGGATTGGTGAGGTTGCTGGCTCTGCCCATAGATGACGCCGCCCTGCGAGAGGTCCGCGTACTGTCGGCATCAGATCCAGCCGGTCGTCTCACCAGCGTAACGATCCTGATGGACGCCTTGAACGATAAGAAAGACCCGCGACGAATCATGGTGTTCCAGGATGTTCGAACCACACGGATATTGCGAACTGCGTTTGAAATCCGGAAATTGACCCAAAAGACTGAGCAGATCTTCAACTACATTACGCCAAGCCGCCGCTACACCTACCGCCGCACCAAAACGTCCGATTCGCTGAAAAGGGCCGGGGAACCGCGCTAATAACGGCCGGCCCCTCTGTAAGAAAGGCATGAAATGAGCACGTCGAAATGGGCCGTGCGGCTGGCGTGCATGGTGGCGGTGGTGCAAGTGATCTGTGGTTAGGCCGAAGCCCAGACCGCCGCCCGATCATCCGCAATGTTGTTTTGTAACAGGCCTC
>DAOVLS010000031.1 GCA_030631125.1 Planctomycetales bacterium | reverse complement strand
TTACTGCTGGAGGTTCACGAGCAGTGGGCCGTTGAGGAACGGGTTTATTATAACATGGAGAACGTAAGGTTTTCGGAATCGGTTTCGTTGGAGACGGTGGACGAGGCAGGCCGTCGCGTAGCCTGAATCTCCAGTCGCCCCTCCGGGGCTCCTTCCGATTCAGGCTACGCGGTTATGATCGAGGCAAACGAAATTACAGAAACTATGTTGCACTACTTCCTTATAATCTTGTAATCCCTGTAATCCCGCTATCTTTCCTTTTCTTCTTCTTTCAATAGTATCCAATCCACGTCGCAATCCTCTTGTTATCAAAAAATCCCTCTGTCGCAAAGTAAGGTAAAAATACCCGCAAAGTGGGGTTGACACAATAAGAAAATCAAATAGAATAGAGTGAGTAAATCAGAGGACTCAAATCCGTCAGGCTTTTTGGAACAAAGGAGATAAAGCAGTTTCGGATTGTGGATTGAGGATTTTTTTCGGTCTTCCGGCTTGCCACGCCGACTTGTCTCGGTGAAGCGAAGCGGAGACGGAAGCCTTATCGTAGGCGGGTATTCCGGACATTTAGCAAAGGAGAGCAAAGATGAGAAATGTAACAATCGTATTGGCAGTAGCGGCGGTATTGGCCCTATCCGGCTCGGCATGGTCGGCCAGTACTTACACATGGGACAACGATGGTGGCGCCGGAGACGGCAAATGGGTTACCCCGGACAACTGGAACCTGACAGCAGGCCTCGGCAATCCTGACGGCCTGCCGCACTACAAGTATCCCGTCCCCAGCGGCACGTTCGTTAACGACCCCGCCATTATAGCCAGCGGTTATACCGTTACGTTTGGCGGTACTGACTGGGGGGATTGCGGGGGCTTGAGTCTGTCCGGCACGATCAATCAGACCGGCGGGACGGGCAAGAGTATGAACGGCAGCGTTAACGTCGGTGGCATCTACAACCAGAGCGGCGGCACTTACATAGGCGCCGGCACCTTCTACATCCGAGGCACCTACAATTTGAGTGATACCGGCTACATTAATACAGGCGGCAGCAAGCAGGGGGTATATGGCACCCTGAACCAGACCGGCGGGACGAGCGAGGCCGGATACACGTTCCTCTGGACCGGATCGCCGACATACAAGATCTCCGGCGGTAAACACATAGTTAAGTCCCCGATCAGTACCTGGGCAATGTACATGAAAGACACCAGCACGTATCACGTCGTCGGTGGCGGCCCAGAAGAAATTACATTGAAAGGCGGTCTCACGATGTATGCCGGCAGCGCGGTAAAGGCCGAAATCGACGCCGTTGGTTTCGAGACCATTAATATAGTAAAATCCGCCGCCTGGAAAGACAGTGCCCCGACGGTCGGCGACGGGAGCGTTACGTTCGAGTCCGCAGGGGACCCGCTTAAGCACGCCACCATCGAGGTGATAGACTCCGGCGCCGCTGACAGCACTTACACCATCATGACATGGACCGGTTCTGTAACCGGCACTCCGGTGGTAACTCTGCCCGACGCCAGCTGGAGTTGGAACGATAGTTCATTCGCTTCAGATGGAGCGATAATCGTTACCGTTCCCGAACCCGTGACGATGGTGCTGCTTGGTATCGGCGGACTGGGCGTCCTTCTCCGCCGGAAGAACAGGTCGTAGGCCAGAGGTTATAGGTCATATAGGTAAATAGGTGGCAGGATAAAGAAGGGATGTTCTTTTCGTCCTTGTGACGAGAAGAACGTGCAAGGTGTCATTTTGATCCGATCCTTGTTCATCCGCTCTCCTTCTTATTGTCAGGAAAGCGGACATTTCTACTTTGTTAGGACCGGACATTTCTACTTTGGTATGACATTGGTAGGAATTTCCCTTGACAAAAACGGCATATTCATATATAGTTATACGTACAAGTCATGGGTAGAATCGTGGCGCTTTTGTTCGAGCAGTTTGGATCGGCCCGGTTTGCCTGACATATTGGTAGAAAAGGAGGGGGGGTAAGGGAGAGCCGGATGAAGAGAAGAGAATTATGATAGAGGAGTGGTTTTGTGGTCAGGTTCTTGTGGGAAAATGTGTTCATTGTGAGCCTAACGCAGGATTTGGCGGCCTCGGGTCGGATGATGCCGGGGTAAAGTGGTTTCTGCCGACATTGGCGGAACGGATAGAAAGTAAGGAGAGCATAAGATGAGGAAAGTTACGATTTTATTGGCAGTAGTGGCAGTGCTGGCGCTGGCTGTACCGGCTTCGGCGGAATTGGTGCTGGTCAATTTCGGAGACGCCTATAATAGCACGCAGGACCCAGCCAGTCAGTCGGTCGGTGGCCCGGACGCGAACGGCAATATCTGGACAGAGCTTCTCACTGATGGCAACGAAAACACCCCCCCTGATGACGGCGCCATCACCGTTCCGATGCTGGAAGCCACGACCGGCGTCGCAATACCGGGCCGAACGGTTGGGTTGAGCTACGTATATGGCTCGTCCGCTATTGCTGGGTACAGCTCGCTTTACGATGGTCTGGGTACACAAACCCCGACCGGCACCTTCGCTACCCTCCCGCTGTCGGGTCAGGCAGTCGGTACCGGCATCAGTGCATCACGAACCGCCATCGGTGGCGGCAGCAGCGGTTCCATAATTGGTATAACGCTGACTGGTCTGTCGGCAGGCGTAACGTACGACATCGATTTTTATAACGGCAAGAGTAATAATGATCGTAACATGGTCTATAGCGTCATATCAGCCGGCGGGACTCTGCCGGCCGACCAGGTCGTTTCATATGACGACGGTACCGACACGAGTACCCCCAACAGTTCTGAAGTGGGTTCCTTCTCGCTTACGCCCGACGCTAACGGCGAGATCATAATCCACGCTACGGGTGTAAAGGACTCCGGGGCGGCCACCTACTCTGCCTTCGGCGCCATGCAGGTTGTTCCCGAACCGGCGACGATGGTTCTGCTGGGCCTCGGCGGGATTGGTGTTCTCATCCGTCGGAAACGACGTTAATTGCTGATTTTGTAGAATGTTTGGGATGTAATGAAACGGCTGCACGGTGGGGCCGAAGATGATTCGGTCCCACTGGTGCGGTCTGTTTGTTTAAATGGGGGGCGATGGTCTGTTTTCGCATCTTCTCCCTATCGTTCCAATCGATAATCAGCGTCAAGAAGCTGGCTCCTTGATCGCATCAGGTTAGCGTCCCCTTTATAAAAAGGTGGTACTCCGCTTCGCTTTGCCCTAGCCTGCGCCTTACTTTTAGAAAGGAGAATATTGATGAACAAAAGGAATATCTTACACACAACGGCGGCGATGTTGGTCGTAACGGTCTTGTGCGCCGGCGCGGTGTGGGCTGAAACTTATCACGTCTCGACAAAAGGCGACAACGCCAACGACGGGCTTACCGAAGAAAAGGCCTTCAAGACAATCGCTCACGCCGCCAAGGTCGCAAAGGCCGGGGATACGGTTATGATCCAGCCGGGAAACTATGGCTGCGAGCGCGTCGTATTCGCCAATTCGGGAACAGAGAAACAGCCAATCAAATTCAAAGGCGTCTGGAAGAGGGCGGTAATGCCCGTGCTCAAAGGCGACGACACGGGAGTCGGAATAGCGATTAACGGCAAGTCGTATATCGAAGTCAGCAGGCTGGTAGTCGAGCACTATCGCGACGCCTTCGTCGTCGCCGGCTGGTCCCATCATATTACGTTGGAGGACAACATAGCATACGAGAACGCGGGTAAGGGCAAATTGGCCGGTAAAGGCAGAGGCTTTTGCATCGGCAGGAGCCACCACTGCACTATCCGGCGTAACGTGGGCTTCGACAACGACTTGTACAATTTCATGGTGTGCGGGCATCACCAGAAAATCGAGCGGAACATCGCCTACAACACCTGGCGGACCATTCCCGGCTTCGGTAGCAGGGCTGACTACGGATTCCGCATCGACAAATGCACCGAGTCGGTCTTTTTGAACAACGTCGCCTTCGGTAACGGCTGGCACGGGTTCAGGTTGAGATACGGCACGTCCAATAACCTTTTCAAAGGCAACAAGGCTTTCAATAACGGCGGCTATGAGTTCGAGATAAACGACAACTGCGACAACAACAAGTTCGTCGATTGCGTCGCCGACGGCAGGAATGAGGATTACCCCTTGCACCCGCAGCGAGGCGGGCCGATGGGGCTTGGCGGGTCGGTAGGTTTTGTGGTCTATGACGGATCAAGCGGAAATAGTTTTGAGAACTGTCTCGCCAGGAACGGCTCACGGGGATTCGACGTGAGAAGCGCTTTCTACAGCAAGAACAGCGGAAAGGGGTATGACCTGAATGTCAAGTGCGTCAAGACCAGGTTTGTCGGCTGTGCCGTGGAGAACTGCGATGTGGGATTCCGCATGCTTTCTCCCGAAAGCACGATGGAGCGGTGCCGAACAAAAGGCGTGAAAACCTCCTACGATTTAGACAGGGCGCTCGATACCGCGATAATCAATCCGCTGGATAAGGTTTTTAAGGTAAGGATTGGGCACGCCGACAGCCGGGTGAAGATCACGTTCGCCGACAAGACCACCAAAACGCTGGGCGGAAAAGTAGAGACCGTAACGGTCAAGGCGCCCAAAGGAAATCCAGAGTAAATCAAGAGGAACTGCTGTGAAAATCTATATGAATGTGGACATGGAAGGCGCTAGTGGAATCGTTCACTTTGAAAACAGGAAAGACTCGAGTATAGAGAATTATTTTCATCGCGAGAGAATGAGAAGGTTGCTGACTAAGGAGGTGAATGCGGCCATAGAAGGTCTGAAGGCCGGCGGCGCTACTGAGATAGTTGTCAACGACAGTCACGGCTGCGGTTACAACCTCCTTTTCGAGGAGTTTCCTCCGGAGGTGAGAATAATACACGGTGATACGCGGTTTCCCCCGCACTGGGCGCCTCTGATGGACGGCACCTACGACGCGCATGTTCTGATGTGTCAGCATGCGAGGATTGATGCGCAAAACGCGATTCTTCCCCACAGCGGATACGTACTCAACGGTAAGGACCTCGGCGAAGCCGGGATGCTGGCGGCAGCGGCGGGCTATTTCAATATCCCGACTATTATGATCACGGGTGATTCTGCGGTGGTGGGGGAAATAAGGGACCTTGTTCCCGGTGTTGAAGGCGTTGTTGTGAAGGAGGCGTTGTCTCCGTGCAACGCCGTCAGCCTTGCGCCTTCAAAGGCGCATCAGTTAATAAGGGACGGCGCCAGACAGGCTTTGGAGCGCGTAAAAGAGATTCCTCCGGTTACTTTTCCAAAGCCGTATGAACTTGTCTATATTTGGGACGAAACCGGCGTGAAGAAAGGGGATAATCTATACGAACTCCTGACGGACGCCTGCAATGGAGCGGGATACAAGTTAGGAGCAAAACTCAGAAGAAAAGGTCTTGAATGGGAACCTGTCGAGGACGGGGAATAACGGGCGGGAAGTGAATGGAATTGATACGGATCGAGATTCCCTACGGCGACGGGAAATGCGAATTTACGGTTCCCGGGGCCAATTTCGGCGAATTGCTTTCGGCCAATCCGGTGTCCGTACCTTCGGACCCGATTTCCGAGATTCGCCAGGCCCTTGATACCCCTTTCGGGACGCCCTGCCTTGCGGAACTTGCCCGCGGCAGAGAAAATGCAATTATCCTCTGCGACGACCTGACGCGCCCCATACCAGCGCACGAAATTCTCCCCATTCTTCTGGCGCAACTCAATGACGCGGGATTGCCCGACAGTCGCATCACGATAATGATGGCGCTGGGAACTCACAGGCCGATGACGGACGAAGAAATCATTATCAAGGTCGGAAAGAGCGTCTTCGATCGCGTCGGTGTTCTCAACTCCGAGTTTCATGATAAGAAGGCGCTGCGGTTCATGGGCGACGGTTCAGGCGGGGTGCCTCTCTGGATCGACGAACGTGTTGTCAGGGCGGACCTTAAGATCGGCGTGGGAACCATTTTACCGCATCCCGCCGCCGGTTGGGGCGGAGGCGGCAAGATCATCTATCCCGGCGTCGCGGGCGAAGAGACGGTCCGCGTTTTTCACCTGAAGCAGGGCGAGACGCCCCGCAACCTCTTCGGCGTTCCGGACAGTCCGGTTCGGCTGAACATGGAAAAGTGGGTCGATGCCGTAGGGCTGGATTTCATCGTTAATGTGATCTTCACGCCGCAAGGGGAAATTTATCGCGTCGTGGCCGGTCATTACGTGCAGGCCCACCGACAGGGGGTTCGATACGCCTCAGAGGTCTATGCCGTTGAGGTTGCCGAAAGGGCCGACATCGTCGTCATCAGTTCGCACCCGGCGGACCTGGACCTGTGGCAGGCCACCAAAGCGCTTTGCGGCGGCGAGCACATTGTCAGGGACGGTGGAACTTTAATTCTTGTAACCCCCTGTCCGGAGGGCATAGGTCCTCACAAGGAACTGGCTGAATACCTCGGCGCGCCGGATGTGCAGAGACTTCTTGAAGAAGTGCGATCCGCAAGAGTATCCGAACCGATCGCCGCAGCCGGTGCGGCTACACTGGTCCGTATGCGACAGCGGATTTCGTTTGCGCTCGTTTCCGACGGGCTGAGCGACAAGGACGCAGCGTCCATGCGATTCGACTATTTTTCATCAGTACAGGAGGCGGTCGATTCGGCACTGCGGAAGTACGGATCAGACGCACGGGTTTCAGTAATCCCCTATGGCGCCGAGATTCTCCCATACGTAGCGGACTGAACGAACGCAGTTCTTATAAGAGACCATAACAAAATGAACCGCAGAGACCTACCTGCCGGTAGGCAGGTCGCAGAGAACAAATAAAAATACTTTTTTGTTTCTTTTCTCTGCGGTTTCTGCGGTCTCTGCGGTAAATTTCTTTTTGCTATATGCTCTAAAACGGTATTTGACGGAAATAACGTTAAACGTAGTTTGATTTCAAGGAGAGTACCAGTGGACGGATTATCTTTGTTTTACGAACATGTGCTCGATTGCATTCGGCGTATCCACGAGGAAGAACGCGATAACATCGACAAGGCCGCCCATGCGATGGCCGATAGAATCCAAAGCGGCAGGGCAATCCACGCGTACGGTACGGGCGTGCATTCATACATCGGCGCGGAAGAAATGTTTTACCGTAAGGGCGGATTAATCCCCATTCGACCTTATCTCGATATTGCTTTGTCCGCGAACGTCGGCGCGCGCCTGGCCACACTCCTTGAGCATCAGCCAGGCCATGCGGACGCCGTCCTGGACTATTATCGTCTGGGCGAGGCAGATGTGCTGGTCATCTTCAATGCCTATGGATTCAACGCCTGCGCGGTGCAGTCCGCCATACGCGCGCGCGAACTGAAAGCCACGACAATCGCGCTGACAGCGCCGGACTACTCAAAACAAGTGCCCGCCGACCAGAAAGGGAGGCATCCCGGCGGAAAACTCCTCTACGAAGTTGCGGACATCGTTATCGACATCAAAGTGGCGCCGTCGGAGACGGTGGTCCCGCTGGACAATCTCCCCGGAAAGGCAGGGGGTACTGCCACGCTCCTGCACGCCTACGTGATCAACTGTCTGGCCATAAGGGTCGGAGAGATATTCGCTTCAAGAGGACAGATTCCGCCGATCTGGTGCGTTGAGCGCCCGGAACACAACCAGAAGTTCCTGGACCAGTTCGGCCCACAAATGACGCACTACTAAACCCGGGGACATTACTCTTTTGGTGCGAACTGGCTTTGGTAGAGTTGGCGGTACGGGTCGCAGCGGTCGAGCAGTTCGGCGTGTGTGCCTGTGTCGATTATTCTCCCGGCCACTCCCGGCTGAGGATTTTCTCCAGCGCTTTAATCAGCGGGGGCAAGTCTTCCTGGAGTGTTTTCCAGACGATATCCAGATTGATCTTATAGTAGCCGTGTACGAGGCGGTGTCGCATGTTGATAATTCCCGGCCAGGGGATGGAGGGGAATTGTTCCCTTGTTTTGGATGAGATGTTGTAAGCGGCTTCGCCGATGATTTCCATCAGTCGGACGATCGCCAGGCATATAACCCTGTCCGAGTCAAGGTCGCTTCGGGATTTTCCCCGGCTTATGTCTTCGGCCTCTCTTGCCGAATCCAGCATGTGCCGGAACCTGAATAGATCATCATTCTTCATATTGTACCTCTGCGGCAGCCAGCACGTCGTCGCGGAAATAATCGCTGATGTCCTCGGCGGTCAGCAGATCGACCTTTCGTCCAGCCAGTATGTCCGAGAGGTCCTGGGCCATTCCTCCCAGTCGAATCAACCCCGGCACGTGCTGCGGGTCGAACTCGACCAGTACGTCAACGTCGCTGTCGGCGGAGAAATCATCACGCAGGACCGAGCCGAACAGGGCCAGTCTGCGAATGTGGTGCTTCCGGCAAAAATCGGTTATCTTGTCCGATTCTGTGTCTATCTGAACGGTCATAATTTGCTCTCCTTCGGTAGTAAGAATTATATCGAAAAACCATCGGGATTTCATCAGCCGTTATAGATAGCGGGGTTGGCAGCGACAGATATTGAGTGCGGAAGCGGGTGCGATGAATTAGAATCATCGCTGTTACGCTGTTATGAGAGGTGTCGTGAAACAGTGGCAACAGGGGGCGTTACCTGGGTTTCCCCCATGCTTTTCTTTCGGCCGGGCTATTCTCCTTTTGGTGCGAACTGGCTTTGGTAGAGTTGGCGGTACGGGTCGCAGCGGTCGAGCAGTTCGGCGTGTGTGCCTGTGTCGATGATCCTGCCGGCGTCCATTACGGCGATGCGGTCCGCTTCCAGGACGGTCGAGAGACGATGGGCGATAAGCAGCGTGGTCCGGCCCTTGCGGAAGTCGGCCAGGGCACGGTGGATTTTCTGTTCGCTGTCGGGGTCGATCTGACTGGTGGCTTCGTCGAAGATGAGTATGGCAGGGTCGCGCAGAATGGCCCTGGCGATGGCGATTCGCTGCTTCTGCCCGCCCGACAGCGTCGAGCCGTGCTCGCCGACTATTGTTTCGTACCCGTCGGGCATTTCCGCGACGAATTCATCGACGAAGGCTTTTTTAGCGGCCGATTCTACTTCGCCCGGCGCGGGCCGGCGTTTACCGTAGGCGATGTTCTCGCCGATGGATGCGTGAAAGATGACCGAATCCTGTGTAACGATTCCGATCTGCCGGCGGAGCGAGCGGATGGAGTGTTCGCCGACGTCTGCGCCGTCGATGAGCACCTGCCCCGTCGTCGGGTCGAGCAGTCTGGGCAGCAGCGACACGAGCGTGGTTTTCCCGCAGCCGTTGGGTCCGACGATTGCCAGCGTCTGACCGGCGGGGATTGTCAGGCTGACGTCCTTGAGCGCGTCGTCAGCGGCGCTTGGGTAGCGGAAGGAGATGCTTCTGAATTCGATGCTCTGACTGTGCCGCGGCAGCGGCGGCGCGTTTCGGACGATTTTTTCGACAGGCTGGTCCTGGAGTTCAAAGACTCTTTTGGCAGCAGCGTCCGCCCGCTGGAACCGCGTGTTGACGTGGGCGAGTTTTCTGACCGGGTCGAACATCGCCGCCAGGCACGCCATCAGCGCCAGGAAACGCCCCTGGTCCATAACGTCCGGGTGATTGATTACCCAGTACCCAGCCACTGCCACAGCGACCATGGCTGCGATTATTCCGATCGCCTCGACGGCCGGAGAAGTGGCAGAATCAATGGCCGCCATACGCCACTGTTCCTTGAGCAGCGCGCGGTTGACGCGGAAGAAACGCCTTCGTTCCGCCCCTTCCATCGTGTAGGTCTTGACGACGCGGATGCCGCTGAGGGTTTCTTCGAGGACGCCGAGAATGTCCGACCATGATTCCAGCGCCCGACGGGAGGCGCGTTTCATGATCTTTCCGAACTTGCGGATGACGAAGAATGCCGGCGGACCTACCACCATCGTCAGCAGCGTCAGACGCCAGGACAGGCACATGGCCACCGCGAATGAGCCGATGAGTTTTCCCGGCTCGACGAGCGTCTTTCCGAACAGCGTAATCTGCCCGCGCGCCAACTCGCCCGTGTCGTGGATGAACCGGCTCATCGAGTCGGTAACGCCCTTTTCGGAGAAGAAAGTCGTCGGAAGGTGCAGCACGACGTTGTAGTTGTCACACCGCAGGTCCATCAGCCCGCGATAGACCGCCGATTGGACCAGGTACTCCTGCACAAACCGAAAAATATCACGCAGAATCGTAACGACGATACCGAATCCCAGGAGTATCAACAGCAGCGTGTACTGGTCGTACGGCAGCCTGTCGGACAGCGCGCCAAGCAGGCGAGAAAGGTAGCCGGCATCTTCCAAAGGGATGTTTTGGATTACTCTGCCGGTGCGGGTGTGCGGGTCATAGACGAGAAGGTTGATTTTCTGTTCGGCGGGGGTTTTGCCGATTACCTTCGCCAGTTCGCAGGCATTGAGGAATTGCGACTCGCCGTTCTCGTCGGACAGGCCTACAAGCCACTCCGTCTCCTGCAAACCCGCCTCGGCTGCGGAGGTTTTTTTGTCCAGTTTCACCACGTCCAGGTAATCGGTAACGTCCAGCCTCTTGTCGCCGAAATGGTGCTCGCCCCGAATTACGCGAGCGACAACTTTTGCGTCGAGCCTGTCCTCGGTCATTGACCGCCACGCCCAATCGTGCAGACCTTCGTCGGAAATGAGTATCTTGACGCCCGGAAGCAGCGCTCCCAGCCCGCCGGCCCAGAGCAGCATGATAAAAACCACGCACGCCATAGCCGCAGCCAGACGGACGCGATAAGGCCAGAGGTATCTGATTGACCGGAAAAAATGTTTCATCATCGAACCTTATATCATTCGCGATAATTTTTTCGCAGCAGGATAGCGCACAGGATACTCGGCGTCTGCTCAGACTTCCAGTGTCGCGGCTGATGTGCAGGTTACCGCGACGTTGTCCCAGAGTAGTTTTGCGTTGACGTTTCGCCAGAGGAGTTGTTCGCAGCGGGCGAGTTGCGCGAGGATGTCGGCCAGTTCGGTCGGGTCGAATCTCTCGGCGATTGCGGCGACGGCGTCGGGTTGGTCGGCGTGGACGAGTGGGCCGGCGGCGCCGGTTGCCGAGGTCAGCGAGTCGTGATAGACACTGGAGATTAATCCCAGAAAGACCTGCGCGGCCTGGCGATTGGACAGCGACGTGGCGAGGTCTTTATCCCGTGTGCGGAGTTTTCGGGCGAGTTTTTCCGTGGCTTTGACCAGCATTTCGGCCAGGGCGGCGGTCGCGTCGGCACGTGCGAGTTCTTCGACGAGCGATTTCTTGAATTGGTACAGTTTTTCGCCGGCCCGGCGCCCGGCCAGACCTATCGACCCGCCGGTCAGCATAGCCCAGAAATTCGCCTCGGTTGGCTCAACACCGTCCTTTATTAGAACGTCGGCGACGAAATCGACCGGAAGCGGTCCGAAGCGGACCAGTTGGCAGCGGCTTCGGGTCGTCGGGAGCAACTCGGCGGGACTCGTGCAGATAAGGATTATCGTTACGTCCCTCGGCGGTTCCTCCAGTGTCTTGAGCAGGGCGTTCTGGGCCGGGGCGCTCATCGTCTCGGCGCCGCGGACGACGAATACCTTGCCCCGCCCGCCGACGGACGCCCGCCAGGCCGGGTCGATCAGAAACTGGCGGACCACGTCGATCGAAAGGTTCTGCATGACACGATCGCGGACCTTCTGCTCGTCGTGGTAGCGGGCGAGTTCCTTATAGACCAGTTGGAAATCGGGATTTGTCCCAGCCGAGATGGTCCGGCAGGAGTCGCACCGCCGACAGGCCTGGCGGAGCGGAAAATCGTCGTCCATCGCGGCGAATCGGCCTCTGTTGGGTCGCTCCGACGGACTTTCGCACAGCAGGAGTTTGGCGAGTTCAACGGCGGTCGTCCGCCGGCCGACGCCTTCAGCGCCCGCGAAGATATAGGCATGAGGCCGGCGCCCGCCCGCCGCCGCCCGCTGCAACTGCACCAACGCAGAATCCTGTCCGACTATGTCAAGTAATTCAGGCATAATTCAGGAACCGAGCGAGGTTAACCACCACACAATCAGCCCTGCCAGAATGCCGAGGATAACACCTTCGATCCGGTGTCGCCATGGGCGCCAACGTTGCTTGCGGCGAGCCCACTCAACCTTCCTGTTCAAATAATATTTTTTGTCAAATTTGACGCAGTTAATGTAGACGGGTTCCCAGAGCTCATAGGCTTTGTGCCAAGTCTTTTCGTCTCTTGAGTCCCCCTCGGCCTGTCTGGCGGTCATTGCCCCAGACTCAATTTCAGCGACCAATTGTAGCATTTCCCTGTCAAAATCACCGTTGTCGATAATACTCGTATCGATCCGCCGAAGCTCATTGTAGTGATCGACAGTATCGCGAACGATTATCTTAAAGGCGTCGAAGCACCCTCGCTTTAAATGCGCAGAAACCGAATTAACAACTTCTTCCTCGTCCTGTTTATAGTGCCAATGCCGCGACAGATGATCAAATGCAGCATTGATCTCAAATAACATCTCTATGGGAGATTCGTTCAGAGACTGAACATGGCCGTAAAGTAGTTTAAAATCCTCGTAGTAGAATTCAAATAGATCATGGAAGGTCTTAGGTTTTCTGCTTGCCATGGATTGCCCTCATGAACTGTTTTTCCACTTCATCGTGCGAGATCGCGCGATCGCGAAGCACGTTTCCTCGACCGATGAGGGGAAAACGGCTTGGAAAACGAAGCGGCCTTCCCAAGGCGCGTTCAATAGTTGACCGACGCTCGTCCACGGGAGTATCACGAAGAACTTCAACAGATATCCCCGTTGCAAGCTCAACAGCCTGCTCAAAAGCTTTGGTTGCCATGGATATGCCCCTGTATTGTCGCCTGGCCCATATACTCTACCTTACTGCTGTATAGTAGCATAGAACGGTGTTCTCACCAAAGAAGATAAGTCGCTACTTTATAGGTCCCTTCGGCAAATCAGTCTCGAACCCTTGATATAAATAGCCTACTAAGCCGCTTATGTCAAAAAAACATATTGTTTTGCTAACCCCGCCGGCAACCGCTCGTTGCAACTGAATTCCCCTGTAATTCCAGATTCGCTATTCGGCATCGCAAGCGGTCTCGTTTAGCAGTTTCCTGAGAATACCGTCGTAATCGATGTCGAAGTCCTTACCGTAGGCGTCAAGGACGTTCCGAAAGAACTCATGCCCCTTGGTGAGAACGCTAGTTATCCGCTTCATCTCTGCTACCGCATGCTCCCGTCCCCGTGACGTCCGAAGGTCGGTCGCCACGGTCAGGAAAAAATCGTGCGCAAGAGTGTTCCGCGTTTTCCGCAGGTCTTCCAGA
>DAOVLS010000458.1 GCA_030631125.1 Planctomycetales bacterium | reverse complement strand
TGTTTTGCGGTTGTCCTCCACAACAGCGGAACACCTCGCATAGTCCCGCCGGCCATGCCAAGCCCCCGACGACGACCATGCCCACATCGCCCCCCGCCGGGGCGCTGTCGCCGTCGGCCGTTATGGCTACCGTCAACGGTAAGCCTGTCTATATGGAAGACCTGTACGTTCCCCTTATCGAGGCCCACGGCCTGCGGATTGCGGAAATGCTTATCGTCAACACACTGGTCGCCCAGGAGGCTGAACGGGTCAAGATTACCGTTGCCGACAAGGACGTTGCCGACGAGAACAGCCACACACTGCAAGGTATCCTGGGCGAGCAACAACTCACGCCCGACCAGCGCGAGCGGGTGCTTGGGAAACTGTTGGCGCAACGCGGAATAACCCGCCGATTATGGACGACGATAATGCGGCGGAACGCCATACTCCGCAAGATGGTCGCTCCCAAGACCGTCGTCAGCGAGACAATGATTAAAGCGGAGTTTGCCCGCCTCCATGGCGAAAAGGTCCGGATCAGCCACATCCAGTTACCAAGCCTCACAGAGGCAGAAAAGATTATTAAACTGCTCAAGGAGGGAAAGGATTTCGACAACCTCGCTCAACGTTACTCTACCAGCACAACCACTGCCCGTCGCGGCGGGTCCCTTCCGCCGTTCTCGCGCGAAAATCCCGCCATACCCAGAGCAATTCGCGACGCCGCCTTTGCGTTGAAAATCGGACAGATCAGCGGTATCGTCCAGGTCGGAAGCGACTTCCACGTTCTGAAACTCCACAAACGATTCATTCCGCCGACCGCTGATTACCAGGCCGTCAGGGAAAAACTCCGCCTCGAACTGAAAGAGCATCTCATCAAGCGTTTGCAGGTCGAAAAACTGTCGGAACTACGGCGTAAGGCCGGTGTTGAATACGTTAACCCAGCCCTTAAGCAAGCGGCGAACCGTCCGGTAGAAATGTAAAAACCCCGCCGACGGACAGGAGAAAAGAGCAATGCGCCCAGGAAACCCGGATTTGAATCCGTCGGAACCGGTAGCCGAATGGGATATCACTCGTCGGGAATTTCTCAAGCGGGCATCGTCGGCAGCAGCGGCAACGGCGGTGCTCGTCGGGAGCGTCTCGCCCTGGTCGCTTCTGGCGGCAGGGGTTTCGGCTTCGCCGGGCGGAGGACTTTGCACAGGAACGGTTACGGACAAAGGCACAGGCAGGCCCATCGCCGGAGCATTGGTCAGCGACGGCATTCAGATTGTCCGCACAGCCCGTGACGGAAAGTACGCCCTGAAAGTCGCCCCGCACATCAGGCCTATTGTCTATGTTACTGTCCCGGACGGCTATCGCCTGGACCCGGACGGCTTCTGGAAACCGATCAGGTTCAACGCCGGTAAGGCTGCGGTTAATTTCCCGCTGGCGCCGCGTGAGCGGGTCAAAAAATTCGTCTTCGTTCAGGTTGCCGATACCCACCACTTCAAGACCACCCATTCTCCCCATGACATCGCCTCGTTCATCAAGGCCGCTCACGGACTCAAGCCCGCTCCTGAATTCGTCATCGCCACCGGCGACCTGCCGATGGGAGTGGATGGCGTAGAGAAATTAGGATTCCATCGTTTGGACAAATGCCTGGCAATGTATGACGGTTTCGTGGATGTATTCAAGCCGCTGAAGCAGCCCTTGCTGAAGGTCATAGGCAACCACGACTGCGCCATCTGTCTGCCGAAGCACCTGCCTGAACACCACAAGGGTCTCTATCGCAGGTACTTCGGTCCGTTGAACTATTCCTTCGACTATGGCGACATCCACTTTGTGGCCCTGGACGCCAACATTGACGCCGGGCCTATCATCAAGCCAGGCCGGTGGATCGAGCCCTACGAGGTGATCGAAAAGACAGACCTTGCCTGGCTTGCCAAGGACCTGGCATTCCAGCCCAAGGGCAAGCCCATCG
>DAOVLS010000054.1 GCA_030631125.1 Planctomycetales bacterium | reverse complement strand
TCGGATGAAAGGTCCATTCCCGGTACGTCGAGGAACTCGATCTCGGCGTGCGTCGTTTTCTTCGGCTTGTAGTGGTCTTCGAGCCAGTCCAGTCGTTCGTCGGGCACTTTGACGACGGCGAGGTGCTCCTGGTCTGGCCGGTCCAGATGTACGCCCGACCCGCCCGCCTCAGCCAGGGCTGCGAATAATGTGCTCTTGCCGCTCTGTGGTAAACCTACCAACGCTGCTCGCATAAATAGTCTCCGTGAATTCAATATAAGATAAGCCGCGAACACCGCGAACACGAATAGTTTTCCTGAAAGCCGCGATTACTGGGTGCCGTGGCCGCTGTGTTTGCGGCCACGATAAGTTGTAGGGCGGGGCCAACTGGCCCGCGGAACTTTTCGTCGTTGAATCCTTCGGCGGTGGGCCGGTTGGCCCACCCTACTACTACGCCCGGACGAGTGCCCTGACGGCTGACTACTGGCTACTACTTCCCTCAATTTGCTTCAGCGCCTCGGCAGCGGCGCGGCGAACATCTGCATGTTTATCCTTTTGCGCCTCGCGGAGCACTAATATCACCTCATCGGTCGGCGGGGACATTTTCCCTAAAGCCCAGGCGGAATGGGCCCGAACTCCGTAATCATCGTCTTTCAACGCCTTGATGAGAGCGTCCGCTGCCTCCCTCCGAAAATCAGGGTCTTGTGCTGGCCGGACGTCTTCAATCCCCTCGTCGGATGGGACACAGGGAAGGCGGATCATCAGCAGAGCATCGGCGGCGCATATCCGTATATAGACATCCTTGTTCTTCAGGGCTTGGGTCAGGGGAGGCACAGCCGCTTCACCAAGCGAGGAAAGGTCTTCCCATATTTCATCCCAGTTTCGGGGTTCACTTTCCTTCATTACGCCCAATTTGATCAGCCATCCCTTCAGAGTACCAGGGTCGGTTTTTATTGCGTGCCACTGACATAACTCGTTCACCAGTTGTTGGGCTTTGTATTCGTCCGTGGTGGTGTGGTGCCAGTACCATCCCCCAATCGCCGCTGCCAGAACGAGCACAGCGGCAAGGATAATCCATCTTTTGCGAATTTTCATCATTCAGCCCCGGCTTTCGCTTCGATTCGCTTCAGCGCCTCAGCAGCGGCTTTGCGAACATCTTTATCTTCGTCCCTCAATGCTTCACGTAGCGTCGGAATCGCTGCCTTCGCTGCCGGGCCTATCTTCCCAAGAGCCTTAGCGGCCTCGTCCCTCTCCCATGAATCTTCATCTTTCAAGCCCTGGATGAGGATGGGAACGGTTTTTTCGGCCGTAGTAGCGGGAGCAATACCCGCCAACGCAGCAGCGGCCCAGAACCGCCCATACTTATCTTTAACCTTCAAGTCCTCGACAAGAACAGGCACAGCCTCCTTGACGGCGACAGCAGGAGCGATTTGCCACAACGCCTTGGCGGAAAAGCACCGAACATATGCCTCTTTGTCTTTCATGGCCTCGATTAGCACTGGAACCGCCTCTTTTGCCTCTGGGCCTATTTTCCCCAGCGCCTCGGCAGCGGCTGTCCCAACGTATTTGTCCTTCATCGCTTCAATAAGCGCAGGAACAGCAGCCTTTGCCTCTGGGCCTATCTTGCCCAATGCCTCGACTGCATCGTTCTCCCACCATAAAGATTTGTCTTTCAAGGCCTGTATGAGTATGGGAACGGTCTTTTCGGCCGTAGTAGCGGGAGCAATATCCGCCAACGACATGGCAGCCCCAAGACGCACTTCGGCATCTTCGTCTTTCAAGGCCTTGACAAGAACAGGCACAGCCTCTTTGACGGCAACGGCGGGAGCGATTTGCCACAACGCATTGGCGGCCGAGCACCAAACATGACTATCTTCGTCTTTCAAGGCCTTGATTAGCGCTGGAACTGCCTCTTTTACCTCTGGGCCTATTTTTCCCAGCGCCTCGGCGGCGGCTTGGCGAACCCAAACCCATGAATCTTCCTCATCCAAGCCTTGGATGAGTATGGGAACGGTCTTTTGGGCCGTAGTAGCGGGAGCAATATCCGCCAAGTAAACAGCGGCCCAGAACCGTGCTTCGGCATCTTCGTCCTCCAGGTCCTTGATAATAACAGGCACAGCTTCCTTGACGGCGACAGCAGGAGCGATTTGCCCCAAAGCCTCGGCGACATATCGCCGAACTTTTGCCTCTTCGTCTTTCAAAGCCTCGATTAGCACGGGAATCACCTCTTTCACACCCGGTGTTATTTGGCCAAGAGCCAAGGCGGCAGTGCCTCGCACATCACTATCTTCGTGTTTCAATGCCTGGATGAGAGCATCAATGGTCTCATTTGCCGTTGGGGCGATATTTCTCAAGGCCGTGATGACAGCGGTACAAACATCTTTACTACTTTTTTCGCTTTTCAAGACCCTGATAAGCGCCGGAACCGCCTTCCTGGCCGGTGGGCCTATCCACATCAGCGCAGAGGCTGCAGCTTCACGCACACGAGCGTCTTTGTGTTTCAAGGCCTGGATGAGAGCGTCAATGGTCTCATTTGCCGTTGGGGCAATTTCTTCCAAGGCCGTGATGGCAGCGGTGCAAACATCTTTACAACTGTTTTCGCTTTTCAATGCCTCAGTGAGAGCGGGAATAGCCGGTTCGCCAATGGCGAGAATGTCTTTTATAATTTCTTCTTCGTCCCTCGGTTCTTTATATTCCATCAAACCCAAATCAATCAACAACTCCTTTGTCGCACCGGGACCTTCCGTTGATTCGCGCAACTCGTCCACCAGTTGGCGGGCTTTGTATTCGTCCGTGGTAGTGGTGTGGTGCCAGTACCATCCCCCAATCGCTGCTGCCAGGACGAGCACAACAAGAAGAATCCATCTTTTGCGAACTTTCATCATTGCTGCGGCTCATTGTAAGCCGCGAACTGCGCGAAAACGAATGGTTTTCCAGCGGGCGCCCAGCATACAAATATTTTCCCCCGAAAATCGGTCAGATTGAGTAACTAATCAATACCCGCCGCAAGCCTGAAGTGTTTCCCACATTGCCATTATGTTTTCGGGCGGGACGTCAGGCAGGATGTTGTGGATCGTCGTGAAGACCCATCCTCCGCCCGGCGCGAGGGCTTCGATGTTGGCCCGAACATTATCGCGGACCTGCTCCGGCGTACCGGTCGGCAAAACGTGCTGCGTCTCCACCCCGCCGCCCCAGAAGCAGATGTCGTCGCCGAAATCGGCCTTCAGCGCCGCCGGATCCATCCCGGTTGCCGATACGTGGACGGGATTCAAGATGTCGATGCCGATCTCGATAAAGTCAGGAATAATCGGCCTGACCGAGCCGCACGAGTGAAACGCGACCTTCACGTCGGGAGCGAGTTTCTTTATATGGTCGATAAGAGTCTTCAGCCTCGGTTTGACCATCGATCGGAACGTCTCCGGCGAGATGAGTTGCGAGGTTTGCGTGCCGTAATCATCCATCTCGAAGACCACGTCAACAACGTCGCCCAACTCGCCCAGCGCCGCGGCCCAGTAGTTCATCTTGATTTGGAGGAACCGCTCAAGAACGGCTTCAGCCACCGGCTGATTGGCGAGCGTGTCCATCAGGAAATTTTCCATTCCTCGGACGCGCTGTCCCATTTCCACCATCCCGGCACAAATGCTCCTGAGCACCACGCAATGACCTTCCTGTCCGAAACGCTCCGCCTTCTCTCGCAGCCCCGTGAGGCGCCACGGTTCGGACCCGTCCGGCATCGGTAACTGCCGGACCTGTTCGACGCTCACGTCCATATCGGGGAGCGGGCTTTGGACGAGCGAGAAATAAAGCCCGTCGAACGGCATGAATTGCCTGAAGCCCCACTCATCGACATATGTCCGCCCCTCGTCGGTCTCGGTAATCAACTCCCGCCATTTTTCCGAACCGACGGGAAGGGGAATGTTGTTGGAGCAAAGCGGGTACAGGCCTCGGGTATCGACCTTAAGCCTGTCCATCAGGTCGTCTGCCGGCATTGCCAATTGCTGGATGAGGTCCACGACCTCGGTCTCGCGGTTCGGCACCCCCAGATATTCCCGAAGCCGGTCGTGAGCGCGAATGGAGATACCGGTTACATGCGTTCCGGCAAGGTCGTAAGGCACACGGTCGCCTTCGGCGTGAGACAACGCAGCCAGGATTCTTTCTCGTCCGGTCATTCAGGGGATTATATCATGGCATTCGACATTTGGTATTAGGCATTCGGCATTTGGCATTTGGCATTGGTGGCCGAGGGTCGTTGCGAGTTCTGCCATTATAATTCTGATGTTTTATTGAATCGTGAAGTTAAACAGAAAAACTTTCACAAACCCAGTGCTACCAATGCCAAATGCCCGGTGCCCAATGTCTTTTATCGTTTCCGCAGCCAGGTTGTGCGGATTTCGCGGAGCGTGTAGCCGCTGTCGTTGAGTTCACGGATGAGCCGTATCCGTTTGACCGCTTTTTCGTCGAATGACCGCCGGCGTGAGCCGGGAGTGGTGATAGGCGTAACCAGCCCCAGCATGATGTAGTATTCGATCGTCTGCGCCGAGACGCCGGCGGCCTTGGCGGCCTCGCCGATCTTCATCGCTTTTTTAGACCTTGGCTTTGGCATATTAAATATCTCTTCAATGTTATCGTAGCAGGCGGGTATGAAACTTTAGCGCGTCCGCAGTCCACAGGCAGCCGTCCGTGAACAGTTTTCGTCGGAGCATAATCCGTCATTTCTCATGGACCTGCGAATCGGACGATGGTAGATTCAGCGTTATGGACACTCTGAAGCGATTGCTTTTTGAAACCCCGTTGGCGGTTTATGTCATATTGGTCGTGGCGGAGGCTGCGGTGGCTGCGATCTGGTACACCCGGCGGACGCGCCGGTGGACACGGGCGCTGCTTGTCGCGCCGGTGCTGGGCCTGGTGGTGGGGCTGACGGCGTACCTCGTGGAGACGGACATGGAGCAGATCAACTCAGCCATGTCCGACATTGCCCGCAGCGTCGAGTCCGGAGACCTCAATGCCGCCGTCGAACACCTCGACGAGTCCTGTGTTGCCCCGACCTCCAGCAGAAGGACTATCAGTAAAGATAATATAATCCTGGTCGGTAGAATGGCGCTGCAGCGCCGGCCTGTCAAACGCCTCTACACCATCGGGCCTGTAACTACCATCGCCGGCGACAAGGCCGTAACGAAGGTTAAGGTGCGGATCATCCTGGAAAGCGGCGAAGGCGGCGATACAGAATGGCGATTGGAATGGGCCAGAGGCGAGGCGGGATGGCGAATCGTCAGAGTCGAGATACTTTCCCCGCCGGAACTGGCGGATTGGAGTTTTTGACACGAAATGACTTCACGCGAGATTATTCGTCGAGTAATCGAATTTGATTCCCCGCCGCGCATAGGCCTGACCCTGCCGGAGCCTTACACGAACGACTTGTTTTGCTTCTGTTCGGAAGCGAAAGACTTCGTCCCGCCCGTTCACCAACCCCGGGGTAACGAACTTCGACGCTGGGAAGACGAATGGGGCGTAGTGTGGGCCTCGCTTACCGATTATGACAAGGGCGAGGTCATTGATGGGGCAATAACCGATTGGTCGCAGTTGGACTCGTACCGTCCACCGGACCTGGGCGCCAAGTCGCGTTACGACGACATGGCCCGCGAGTTTGCAGCCGAGACCGAAAAGTTCCGCGTGGCCGGTCTGCCCGGCTTTGTCTTCAACATCGCTCGCAAGGTCCGCAAAATGGACAATTACCTCTGCGACCTGGTCCTGGAGCGTGAGAACGTCGATCGCCTGAACGCGATGATCCGCGAGCAACTGTTGGCCGCCATCGAGCGCATAGCCGAGACCGGCGCGGATGCGATCATGTTTCCTGAGGACTGGGGCATGCAGGATCGGCTGATGATCGACCCTGCCATGTGGCGGGAGATTTTCAAGCCCGAGTTCGTCACTCTTTGCAAATTGGCCCACGATTGCGGCCTGGCCGTGTTCATGCACTCCTGCGGGAAGATTACCGACATTATCGGCGACCTCATCGAGGCAGGCATCGACTGTCTCCAGTTCGACCAGCCCCGTCTGCACGGCGTTGACGCGCTGGCGGAGTTTTCCGGACAGGTAACGTTCTGTTGCCCGGTGGATATTCAAACCACGCTCCAGACCCGCGATGCCGGGAAGATACGCGCCGATGCCGAATTGATGATCAAGAGGCTGGGGCGGGGCGGGGGATTCATCGGCGACTACTACGACGGTAACCAAGCCATCGGCCTGACCCCCGACGTTCAGGACCACGCCTGCAAGGCGTTCACCGAGTTTGCCGGTTATTAGCAAAGGCCTCTACTCGGCCTTTTCCGCTTCCGCCGCCATTTTCAGGAAGTTTTTCACCATGACGCCTTCGGCATCCTTGGAATATGCCTCCTTCCGAGCGTCGGCGGTCCGATGCTCGACCCCGAAGCCGCGCCGCCAGGAGAGGTACTTGCCGCACAATCTGCCCACACCGCAACAGAACACGTGAGAAAACCTCTTCGACAGCGTCTGCTTAAGCCTCATGCCTATCTCTACATAAACCTCCAGTTCGCTGAAAATAAGCAGACAATCGCCGATCAGCAGTGTCTGTGTTTCAGTTTCAACGGCGCCTTTATTCGTCGGCAGCGGGATGTACTTATGCGACGCGGCAAGTTTTATCTGACTTTTGACATCTATGTGGGGAACAATGGAAATAACCTCGTCGGCCAGTTTCCTGCCCAGGCGCTCGGCGTCCTTAATCGTCCTGTTAATGCGGAATGCGCTGGTAAAAACGTTGCCCTGGAAGCCCTGAAGGAACATGGCTGTGCAGCCGAATTTTTTCTCAAGATGGTGCGTGGCTATACCGGCGTAGTCGCCGCTGATGTACGGCGTCCCTCCGGCCGACGATGGCGTTCCCGTGTAATTGACTACGATGGCGATGAGTTTCCTGTTGTCGTCCTCCACACGAATGACGCCGCATTCGTTGTCCATCACGCCGTCCGGATTGGGCTGCTGGTTTCCCCAAAGCCCACGGTAATCGTCGTGCCACCTCTCGCGGATATTGGCGCAGATGCCGTAGATCATCTTTGAGCCGGCGCCGAGCCTCGCCTTGCGCAGGCGGCTGTTGGCGAGGCAGACCGCCTCGATTGCCTTGGCGGGAAGGTCAACGCCTCCGGAATTTGTTGACGAATGGGAGTGCGTGCAGTTTATGAGGATACTGCTCTCAGGAATGCCCGTCTTGTCCTTTATTGCTTTGCGAATCCTGCGACTCGTATCACGACCGAAAGTCCTGATCTTGTCAATGGCGATAATTGCCGCCTTGGTCTTGCCGTTATCCAGGACCAATGCCCTGAGCATCAGGCGGTCGTGCACGCCCTTGCATTTGAGCCTGCCTCTGCCCAGACCTGATAAAATACCGGTTTTACCCACGGGATTCGGCGGGGTTATGTCCACCGCAGCCGCCCCGGCCTTGAGCCTGATCGGCCCGCCTTCAGCGCCCGCATCCAGAATCCGCGAAGGACCCTTGTTCAGTGGCTTGAGCCGGCGGGCGTCTATCCACACGTTGGGAATCTCGTATTTTTCCTCGCCGGCGAGCCAGCCGACGGCGTTAAGCAGCAGCCTCGCCTCCAGGCCTTGAAGGACTACCTCCCTGTTGCCCGAGTACCTTTGCTTCTGACGCCTGCCTTCTGATGCGACGCCCAGCGGGAAGCCAAGGGCCAATACCTTTCCCTTGCCGTAGTCGCCCACGATACCCACATTCCCCCAGCGGCCGTTCCGGAGAAACACAACCCCCTTACTGCCCCGGCGAAGTTCCGTCTGAAATCTGTACCTTATCCTGAACGGCTCTACGCCTTTGTTGACGGAATAGACGCTTATGGGCCCGACCGTCTTGCTCCAGACCGTTTTATGCCCCTCCATAATCGTTGGAAAGAGTGAATCCCGCACTTCGCCCCTGATACCGGTGTTGTCCGACGTCAGGAGTATCCTCCCGCCGCCGTGCACGTAGTTGATTACCTCCCACCGCCAGTCCGCCGCCTTTGCCTTGTCGCCGAACTTCGTAATAAGTGGAAGAACGAGGACTTTATATTTACGCAGTTGGTTTCGTGACAGGTCGGTAACGAAATCGGCCTGGAGGTTATCCGCGGATTTCAGGCATTTCATAATGCCTTCTTCGCCGAGGGCTTTTCCACCGTCGGCGTCGGGGTTATAGACGGCGACGTTCACCTTTTGGGCCCACACGGCGGAGGTCAGAGAAAGGGTTATGACCAGACCAAACACGGCTGATAACTTCGCAACTTTAGACATATCGCATCTCCTTTAAGGTTTCGACGGCATTGTAGCCTGATATTTCGCATTTACACGGTTTGCTTCCGATGGATGATATCGCGGATTAACTTGCCCAAGCCGATTAGTAGCCAGAATGGAATCGCGAAAGCTATTGGTCCGAAACAAGCGCCCTGACCGTCGTAGATAAGATGAGCCCACGTTGCGGTTATTGCCAGAAGGACCGCCGTGATAAAACTGTGTGAAACGTCAAGCAGCCCCAGGAGCAGGCTGACAACCATGCAGGCCGAGAAAACCAATGGGAATGTCATGGCGAGCCTCAAACGAGCCTTGGATATGGCGCGTTCCCGTTCCTGTTCATGAGCCGAAAGTTGGCTGGAAGGTTGGCTTTCCGTATATCCTGTTACTGCAAATCGATATCGATTGTACCTGGTGGTATCCAAAGTGGTCAGAGGGAAGACGAACAGGTGGAACACCCCGATTCCTGCCGGCAGGAGTGTCAGGATCGAGATTGCCAGTGTGCGCCGGACTGTATGCTTGCGCTCCATAAAAAACCGAATTACGGGTTATTGATTACTGTAGTTTCCTGATGAATTCGATTAACTCGTCGGCATATGTGTAGGCCAGGCAGGTGGTGGTATCGGCGGCTCCGTAGTAGATTGCGATTCTTCCGGTCGGCGCGTCGCACAGGGCCGCAGTGGGAAAGACCACGTTCGGCACGTCGCCGACGCACTCGTATAACCGTTGCGGCGAGAGGATGTAGGGGCCTGTGCGGCGGATGACCTTCCAGGGCTTCTCGATGTCCAGCAGCGCCGCTCCGGCGCTATAGACGTACCCGTTGCACGACGTCAGCACGCCGTGATAGATCATCAGCCAGCCTGCGGTCGTTTCGATGGGCGTCGGTCCTGCGCCGACCTTCAGCCCCTGCCAGCCGTTGGTCCTGCCCATTACGAACCGATGCCGGCCCCAATGGCACAGGTCGGGACTTTCGCTGTAGAAGATGTCGCCGAAGGCGGTGTGGCCGGTGTCGCTAGGCCGGCTTAACATGGCGAATTGGCCGTTGATCTTTCGCGGGAACAGGACGCCGTTGCGATTGTAAGGCAGGAAGGCGTTTTCAAGTTGCTCGAATGTCTTGAAGTCGTCCGTCCGCGCCACTCCGATGGTCGGCCCGTGGTATTCGTTGCACCATGTAACGTAGTAGGTCTGGTCAATCCGGCAGACGCGCGGGTCGTATCCGTCCTTGAATTGGGCGATCTCCGGTATGTCGCATTTGAAGTCAATCTGTTCCTTGTCGATATGCCAGGTAATGCCGTTCTCGCTCCTGCCGCTGTGCAGATGCGCGTGTCGGGTCTTGTCGTCAACGCGGAAGACGCCGGCGAAGGCCCCATCAAACGGAACGACCGCACTGTTGAAGATGCTGTTGGCGCATGGGATGAGGTCTCGCGGGATGACGGGATTGCCGGCAGAGCGCCACACAACGTCGCTACAGCCGGCGGGGCGGTCCTCCCACGGAATGTTCGGCAACGCCGGCCCGATAACGGTTTGACTTTTCTGTGATTGACCCATGCAACAATGCTCCTTTTAGTAGGGTGTGCAGGTTCTGTTTCCTGCACACGGAATTTCCCATCGGCCAATCGCGTGTGCAGGGAACAGAACCTGCACACCCTACAAAAAATCTATTGCAACTGCCAGTTCCGGCGGAGGATCCATTCTGTTGTCAGGAGTGCGACGAATGTCAGGAACAGTAGCGTGAAGTTGTAGAGGCTGTATTGTTTTGCCGGCGGGGCCGGGGGCATTGACGCCGCCCTTTTGCGGATGAGTTCGTCCACGACGTCGGGCAGTGCTGCCAGTTCGACATATTTCCCGTCGCACGCCTCGGCGACGGCCTGAAGCACGACATCGTTGCGGGCCAGGCGGTCCGTCTCCTTCGAGTGGGCCGCGACGATGAGAGGCAATTGGTCCGTCCCAAGCGTCTTGTCGCTCTTGTCTTTGGCGGTGATTGTAACGGTGTATTTCCCGGCGGCGGCGGGCCGGGCCGATACGCTGTATATCCCCGCTTCCGCCGTCGGGCTGAGCGCTACCTGCAAGGCGTCGGCCTGTTTGGACTCAATCCGAAGAACGGCGGTTACCGATGCTCCGCTCGCCGGTTGGGCTTCGTCGTCCTTTACCTGCGCGGTGATCTTCAGTTCCTCGCCCTGGCGGAGGTATGCCTTATCCAGCCTTGCCAGCACGGACGACCCGCCGGTGCGACTGGCTTTATCGACGCCGGCGAGGTAGCGGATTAACTGTCCCCAGAACCGGTGATACGGGCTGTCGGCGCCCATAGGTCTGAGGCGGAGGTACCACTGCCAGGTGGTGTCCGCGGTGAAAGCAGCCGACCGGCCCGCGCCGAACTGCTGCACGGCAAGGACGATTAATGGCCCGTTGGCGTTCCGGCGGGTCGGATGGATTGCCAGGACGTTCGCCGCCGGCTTGGCGCGAGGGACGGTTACGCAGCCGAGCAGTTCGGGCACGGCCTTAGCCGCCCTGTCGGTCGGGCTGTGAAAGTATTCGCCAATATCCGCGAAGATCGGCGAAGCCGCTCCGGCGGCGGTAAGTTGCGGAACGAACTTCGTAGCCTCCTGAGGCTGACCTCTGCCGCCGCAGAATACCGGAAGGGCCGTCTCAATGGGCGTCCCGCCATACCCACCGGGTCCGAAACTGTT
>DAOVLS010000320.1 GCA_030631125.1 Planctomycetales bacterium | reverse complement strand
GCTGGCGCTGATAAAGGACCTGCTGAACGAAAAGGGCATCCGCGCCGTAATCAACAACAACGAAGCGCTGGCCTCGGCGATGCTCAACGGTTCACAGGTCGCAGGGTGCCGGGGAATGGTCGTGATGAAGTCCGTCGGCGTGCACGTCGCCGCCGACGCACTTGCCCTCGGCAACCTGGCCGGGGCAGACCCCGACGGCGGAGCCGTCGTCGTCTATGGCGACGACCCGTGGTGCGACTCGACGCAGGTCCCCGCCGATAGTCGATACATCTCCAAACACCTGTACATCCCGACGCTCGAACCGTCAAACTCACAGGAAGTAAAAGATTTCGTCGGCGCTGCCTTCAAAATTTCGGCGGCTTCGGAATTGTACATGGGATTCGTGCTGACGAACAATCTCGCCGACGGAGGCGGGTCCGTTACATGTCGGCCTAACCAATACCCCAGCCTGACGACGCATCAGCAGATGTCGCTGGAGACCGAAGCGATTAACCTGGACAAGTACGTCCTTCTGCCGCCGCGAACATGGTGGCAGGAAGCGAACATGCCTGATCGCCAGGCCAAGGCCCTGAGCGAAACCCGCCGGCTTGGGATGAACCGCATTGATTACTCGTCGCAGAGTCGCAAACCACTCGGATTTATCTCGGCTGGACTGGCGCACGCATATCTGCTCCAGGCGTTGAGCGAGGCTGGGATGCTGGGAGAATTCCCAATCCTGAAACTCGGAATGAGTTATCCCGTCGATACCGAACTCGTCGAAGAACTGGCCTGTCAGTGCGAGCGAATCATCATTATCGAGGAGCGGCGGGGATTCATTGAAGAGCAGGTAGGCGAGATTATCCTCCGGGCAAAACAGGCTGAAAAACCTGCGGGGCAAACGGAAGTCTGGGGCAAGAAATTCCCCGGCGGCGTCGAAGGCATCCCCTCGGTGCAAGGTCTGCACCCGTCTATCATCACCGAGCGCCTCGCCGAACTGTTCAGGCAAATTGAACTCGCCGGTACGAAGATTACCGTTCCGGCTGCCCTTGAAAATCAGACCAAAGCAATCGAAGCAACAACCAGGATGGACGTAGGCAATCTTCATCCCCGCATACCGACTTTCTGCCCGGGCTGTCCGCACCGCGACACTTCGGGGCTTTGCCTGGAGATAAAAAAACGTTTCACGAACCCGGTTTATATGTCCGAAACCCACGGCTGCGGACCTGTGGACCTTATGTTCCACGGCGACACAGGCTGTTACACGATGCTGATGTTCCCCCCGACCACGCCGCTGATGCACGATTACTCCGGAATGGGCCTGGGGGCGGGGACCGGCAGCGGGGCCGACCCGTTTATCACCAACAAACAGGTCGTCTTCATGGGCGATTCGACCTTCTTCCACTCCGGTCAGATCGCCGTCTCCCAGGCGATTAAACTCGGCCAGGACATCACGTTTATCATTCTGGACAACCGCACAACCGGAATGACCGGACACCAGCCGACGCCCGGCGTGGAATACGACATCGTCGGAAACCAGACGCCCGTTCAGGACATCGAGAAGATTGTCCGTTCGATGGACCTTACCGGCGAAATGTCGATCGCTCGCGTGGACCCGGAGCAGCGAGACGAATACGGGCAACTGCTCGAGGAAATGTTCCTCACCGACGGCGTGAAGATAATCATCGCCGACAAGGAATGCGGTATCACCCGGATGCGGCGGAAACGTCGGACAGAACGGGCGATAGTACGCCGGGACGGGTTCCTCCCAACCTGGCAGCACATGAACATCAACCATGAAATCTGCCGGTTCTGCCTGGCTTGCGCGGAGATTACAGGATGTCCGGGCCTTAAGCACATTGAGACGGACTACGGGCCTAAGATGGACACGGATATTACCTGGTGCGTCGATGACGGAGCCTGCGAACGGATCGGGGCGTGCTCGTCCTTCGAACGGGTTACAATCAAACGCAAGTCGGCCCCGAGGTCGCGCGTACCCGAACTGGGTCTGGACGATATCCCCGAACCGCAAAAACGCCCCTTCAGCGGACTGTGGCGGTGCTGCCTGGCCGGCGTGGGAGGAATGGGATGCGGCGTCGCCACCACAATCATCGTCCGCGCCGGACATAAGGAAGGATACCCCGTCGTGTTCCTGGACAAGAAAGGACTCGCCATCCGCAACGGCGGAGTCGTCAGCCAGGTCGCTTATAACACATCCGGGAAACCGACCACCGCGATTATCCCCTACGGACAGGCCGATTTGCTTATAGGTATCGACGTACTGGAAACAGCGCGGGCGATGGACCCGACAAAACGGACTCGCGCCGTCCAGACCGGACGAACCGCCGTCGTCGTCAATACCGACAAGGCTGCGACGATACCGGGGCTGCTGGGCGGGGACGACTTTGACCCGGACGAACTCGAACACATCATCCGAAACAACACGCAAAGCGACGATTTCCTCGCGCGTAATATCTCCCGAATTTGCGAAAAATATCTGGGAAGCAAAATTTACGCGAACATCATGATGCTCGGCTTCGCGTTCCAGAAGGGCCTGATCCCCGTCTCGATGCACTCGATGGCGTGGGCGATTAAGGACACCATCCGCGCCGACTTCCGAAAAAACCTCTACGCATTCAACATGGGGCGGAAACTCGTCGTCAAGCCGGACCTGTTCCGAGGCGCGCCGAAGCGAACGACGTGGCAAAAGGTGCTTGAAGAAAAATGCCGATGCACCATCCGACGATACCGTCAGGGACAGGTAATATCAGAAGCCCTGCGGGAGATGTCGGCCCGCGTTATGGAAGCAGCCGCCGAACTGAACGAAGACGATAAGCGGGCGATTATCGTGAGGCTGTACGACCTGCTACGCTGGGGCGGGCTGGAGTACGCACGGCGCTATGCCCAGACCGTTACGGAAACCTGTAAAAAGGACACCGCCGATTTCGACTTCGCAGCCACCCACGCCGTTATCCATAACCTGGCAAATGCCATGCTCATAAAAGACGGCGTATTCCTGGCTGAACTATCGACAAGCCACGAAAAATACGCGCGCGACCGCGAAAAATACGACGTCAACCCCGCCAACGGAGACAAAATCTCCTACCGACACCTCTGGCACTGGAAGATGAAGATCGGGCCCTGGAAATGGAGCGCGAGCATGACGGTCTATGGCTGGATGCTCCATATCCTCAAGCGAAGCCGATATTTACGAAAAATCATTCCCGGATGGCATAAGGACGAATACGAATACCTCCGGCAGTACGAATCTGCCGTGGCCGAATTCGCGTACGCCTCCGCCGAGGAATATCAACAACAACTCGCAAAACTCACCTCTGCTAAGTGCATGGACTGCCTGAACCCTCGCTGCGCCGAAGCGGGTCTTATGGGGACGGGTTGTCCGCTGGAAAGCAATGTCCCGCAATGGGTACTACTTGCCCGCGAAGGAAAGTGGAAAGCCGCTGCCGGGAAACTATTCGAGACCAATAACTTCCCGGAATTCACTTCCCGGATATGCCCCGCCTTCTGCGAAAGCGCGTGTAAGCAGAAATTCAGCGGCTTCGCCGTCGGTATCAGGGAGATCGAGCGGCAGATTATCGACCGGGCCTTCAGCGAAGGCTGGGTTACGCCGGTGGCGGCTTCGGAAAAGACGGGTAAAACAGTCGCAGTCGTCGGCTCAGGTCCTGCGGGTCTGGCCGCTGCTCAACAACTCGCACGGGCAGGGCACGATGTTACCGTCTTTGAGAAAGATGCCGAACCCGGCGGGCTGATGCGATACGGAATCCCGCAATGGCGCCTGGAGGCCGAACTCATCGACCGGCGAATCGAGCAACTCGCCGCAGAGGGTGTAAAGTTCCGCACGTCCACTCAAATCGGTAAAGACATCACCGCCGATGAATTGAAAAACCAATTCGACGCGGTATTGCTGGCCGTCG
>DAOVLS010000287.1 GCA_030631125.1 Planctomycetales bacterium | reverse complement strand
GTAGTTAATGTAACGTCGGATCGCGCCAAGGCGGAGGTTCTGGGGCGCCTTCGCAGGACGCTCGACGAGGCGGCGGCCGATTATCGCGACGTCATAAAGGACTTCCAGGTGCTCGACCACAAGCAGGGTCAGCAATACGAGCGTCTGGCTCGGCAGTGGGGGGAGTATCCGTCCGGCGGGTGGCTTGAGCAGTTCGGAATGCCCAAGGGCATTGAGGCGGCGATGGGCGTGATACGGAAACGGTTACGGAAAACGGCGATCGAACTCCGCCGGGACCTTTCCGCCTCGGCCCTGCCGGATTATCCCGATATGGTCGGGCGAGTAGAGAAAACGCTCAAAGAAATTAACGAAGCGATGATGCAGATAAGCGGCGGGCTTCGCAGTCTTTCAGCCCTGCCCGAAAAAGCCGAAAAAGCCAAGCCCGAACTGACCGTCGCCGCCGACCGGACCAAAACCGCAATAACAAGGGCGTCCATCGGAATAAGCATGCCCGATGCGCCGAACCCGCAGAAAATCCTGAAGTCCTTTGTCGCCGACGTTCGCACAGCCGCTGATTCGGCCCTGTTGACCGCCACCGGCCTGGAACGGTTTGCCGGGGGCGGATATGTTCACGCCGCACGCTCCTGGCGGCTTAAAGGCGCTACGCTCCCGCGCAGATACCGACGACTCGCCGATGAACTAAACAAAATTGCAGACCAGGGCGAAGGGCTTCTCCGGGTAGCAGCCAAGGCCGACAGCCAGAAACAACTTATCGCCTGGGCAAGGCAAAAGATGCCGCGGCATCTGGACGAGGCCGATGCGCTTCAAATAGCCGTCAACAGACTCCTGGACGAACTGACCAAACTCGATGAGCACACCAAAAAAGTCTTCGCCAGGGTCAAACAGGCAGATTATCTCCAGACGCAGATTAAGCCGATGACCGAACTGCTCGGGCGCACCGGTAAGATCAAACCTCTGCCCGAGCATCTGACCGAACTGATTGAAAAGACCACTCAGGACAACATCGTGCTGATAGAGATCGGCGATAAGACCGGCGTGGTCGGGTTCGACGAGGTCTGGCCTCTCTCGGCTGGGCAGCAGATGGGGCAGGATGACGAGGATGAAAAGAACAAACGGGTCTTTCATGGCGATTCTGCCGTTTGCGCCAAGATGTTGAGTATGACGGTGGAGCCTTTCGCCGAGGTCGTGCTGACGTTCTTTGAACCCGTCCAGCCGCCTTATCTTCGCCAGCGTCAACCGCCGGTGGTCGGACCGCTTCCTTCGCAGTGGTTGCGGACGGTCCGCGAGCGTCTGGAGAAGGCGAACCTGGTTGTAACGGAATGGAACATGGCCGTGCAGAAGACCCCGCATGAGGCGAAAGAAGGTCGGCGCCGGGTGCTTCTGATCCTCCCGCCGCCCGAACCGTCGCCGATGCCGCAGATGCCGGGTATGCCGAAGCCGCTTCAATGGAGTCCCGACGAGACGGCAAAGGTCCGCAAGGTCATCGACGACGGGATGCCCGCGGTCTTCCTGGTCGGCTACTTCTGGCCGAGGTATATGGGCAGGGTCGCCATTCCGGCGCATTACGGCTTCGGCGATTATCTGCGGAACGACTGGGGCATAGATGTGAAAACGGCATTGCGAGTAATCCAGACCCGTTCTGACCCGCTCAATCCGGGTACGTTCGAGTTGTTATTCATTCGCTGGTCTTTCATGCCGCTGTCCAGTTTCACCGACCATGTTATCGGCAGGCCTCTCAAGTCCCGCCGGATGTACTGGTACAACGTTTGTCCGATAACCGCCGTTGCCGACAACAAGACCGGTGCTGTCATCGAGGACATCCTGACGGTTCCCGAAGGTCGCGACGAAATGTGGGCCACCGCCCAGGCAGACCAACTGGAGCGGAAAATGTACCTGGGGCAGGGCGGCGGGATAAACCCCGACGCCGATGCGGGCGACCTGCTGCCGCCATTCGCCGTTGCAGTCAAAGCCGGTCGGCAAATCAAGGGCAGGGACGTGAACATCGTCGTACTCGGCGTGAGCATAAGTTTTGATGACCGCTTTCTGAATATGCGGGTTCCGCAACTCAAAAGCGACGAGACCATCGGATACGAACCGCCGCCGGTCGCCGACGTGGACCTGCTGATTAACAGCGTCTATCACCTGGCCGGCAGGGACGAATACATCGGCGCAGGCCCGGCCATTGTTGAACCTATCGAACAAATTGCATCAGGAACGATGCTCGGCGTAAAAATCCTCTGCGGGCTTGCCGCCCCGATGCTGATGTTCGCCGTCGGCATCGTCGTTATGATAGTGCGAAAACGGTAAAGAAAGAGAGTCCACGAATTACACGAATTACACGAAAGTAAAAAAAGAATTAGTCCACGGATTATACTGTTTATTTTTGTTTTTTATTTCGTGGAATTTGTGTAATTCGTGGACTTCTTAAAAAAAAGGGACAGGATAATGAAAAAAAGTATCGTTGCTTCAGTGTGTGTGTTGGCGGTTGCTGTAACTGCATGGGCCGTCAAGCCTGTAACGTGGACTCACTCCACCGAGGCCGAGTTTGCATCGGGCAAATTGTCCAAAGCGGTCGTAACGTCTCTGGGCGAGGTCAAACTGTCCCGTGCGCTCGAGACGCTCGTCAAACCGGCCAAGAAGAACGGAATAATCTCCGCGATGGCAATCGACAGGCGGGGCGAGGCCTATCTGGCCGCTGCGCCGAAGGCGACGGTCTATCGCATCGAAGGCGATAAGCTCGTCAAGTTCGCCCAACTGCCCGGCGTGTTGGTCAGAAGCATGATATTCGTAAGAGACACGCTCGTTGTCGCTACCTGCGGCAAAGAGGCGGGTATCTATAAAATCGACCGCAAAGGCAAGGTAAAGAAGGTCTGGACGGACAAGAAGGTCGCTTCGGTCTGGTCGGTCCTGCCCGGGCCTGGCGGTTCGTTCTACGCAGCCACAGGCGCGGAGGGGAAAATCTATCACGTCAGGTCCAACGGCAAAGCCGAGGTCATCTACGACAGCGACGAGAAGAACATTCTCTCGCTGACGGCTGGGGCGAAGGGAATCCTGTATGCCGGGACGGGCGAAAACGGCCTTGTTATCGAAGTGGACGCGAAACAAAAGAAGGGGCGAATCCTCTACGACGCGAAGGAGGCGGAGATTTCCTGCCTGCTGGTTGACAAAGACGGCGTGCTTTATGCCGCTACGTCCGATTCGTCCAAGGCGTCCGCCGACGGTGAAGCGCCGTCCGGCGAAATCAAAGGCAAACCGGATAAGACCACGCCGACCAGACCGGCCGGCAAGACCACCACAAAACCCACGACAAAACCGGCCGTCAAACCGGCGAAAAAAACGCCCGTTACAACCACGCCGGCCAAACGCAAAAACAAAGAATTCTCGGATATCGAATCGTTGAAAAAAGCGTTGGTTAAGCCCGATAACAAGTCGGCCGGACCTGCAGATATAGACCAAGCACAGACGAGGCGGGTAAAACTCATCAGGAAGGACGGCAAATTCATAATGGTCGGTGCGAGTGGGACGACGACGAAGAAGTCCGCTCCAACTCGCCGGCAGGTCCCCCCGGAGATTATGAGGCGTATGATGGCCGCTCGGAGGAGTTCCGCCCCAAGTCGCCCGACTCCGTCCAAGCCGACGTCGGGCAAGGGCAACGCCGTCTATCGCATAGATAAGGCCGGTTTCGTCCAGGCAATTTTCCGCAGGCCTGTAACCATCCTGGCAATGGTGATGCACGAAGGCGTGCTGGTTCTCGGCACGGGCCACGGCGGGCAGGTGTTCACCGTTGGGACCGACGGCGAGCAGATATGCGCGATCGCAAAATTGGACCCGAAGGACATAACTGCCCTGGCCGCCGACGCTAAGGGCAAGTTATACATCGGCACAGCCGGCAACGGCGGGCTCTTCGCGCTGGGCAAGGGCTTCGCCAAGAAGGGCACGTGCATCTCGAAGGTCTTCGACGCCAAACAGATCGCGCGGTGGGGGACTATGAACGTTCGCACCGACGTACCGGCAGGCTGCGGCGTTACCGTCGCCACACGCAGCGGAAACGTCGCCAAGCCGGACGAAAAAACCTGGTCGGACTGGTCCATCGAGACAATGGTAGGGGCCGGCTGGCTGCCGATAGCGTGCCCGGCCGGGAGGTTCATACAGTATCGCCTGACACTCGCCGGCGAGGGAAAGGCTACGCCGTCCGTCGATCAGGTCGCGCTGGTCCACGAGGTAGGCAACCTCGCGCCGGCTGTCGCTGCGGTCAAGGTCTCCGCCAGTCCCAAACCCGCACCGGCAAAGGGTTCCGC
>DAOVLS010000064.1 GCA_030631125.1 Planctomycetales bacterium | reverse complement strand
TGGGTCAAATCCAGGTAACCAAACCCGCCGATGACGAACTGGAAAAAATGGGCGTAAGGTCCTGGCCAATCTGGACGTGCGACGTCTCAAAGTTCGACTGGCACTACGACCAGCAGGAGACCTGTTACGTCCTTGCCGGGAAAGTTACCGTAACGGCCGGCGAGGAGAAAGTTACCTTCGGGCCGAATGAAATGGTCGTCTTCCCCGAAGGTCTCGACTGCACCTGGGACGTAACCGAGCCGGTCCGCAAGCATTACAAATTCGGATAGTGGTCTGTAACACGTAATTTACTGGGTGGCACGGTCAAGCGAAGCTTGGCCGTGGTATCATCGGTTCGCCAAGGTCAATCTTGTTGTGAGGTCTGTCCAGGCGCTCGATTACCTCGGCGTCGCCGAGGCACCGGCAGATACGCTCAACGAATCGTTTTCGGTCCTCAGAAGACAGGCTGCCCTTGCTAAGATAGATACGCTCCGGCTCGAAGTGCTCAGGGACGACGGGCTGATAATCCACCGGCAGCCGGGGCTCCGATTTACCTGAATCGATAAGCGATAGTTGCTGATACACTGTTGAAGCCTCACGGTTCACCGTTAGATTATGTCGTGAGTACCAACCGTACGGAGCATCACGTCCCCTTCGTTCCATGTGAAGGTTATGCGCAGTGACCGACTGGCTCTGATATACCACATCCCTTTTGATTTCGGTGAGAGTTTGCTCGTCTGAAGGCTTGGATGGTAGGGGTTCTCGGCGAACAGACGAATAGCATCCTCAACTCGATCTCGATCTACTCTGGACAGTTTTTTGAAGCACTTCTTGAAATGGGACGTGCGTCTTATCTGCATCGGCCGGGCCGCCTAGGACCGAAGGTCTCGAATCAGGTCGTCCACGTTGTCAAAGGTGGCAACTCGGCCCGCCTCAATGTCCGCGTCGGCTTCGGCCTCGGAGGCTTGATGCTCCTTTGAGAAAAACCAGGCTTCATCAGTAAGGTGGTTCCGTTCTTCCTGCACACGGCTGTCCGAAGACAGATACGGCCAAGAATTTACCTGTCCGGAATATGCGCAGAATATGTCTTCACCTGCGTCTTCATCCATACGAAACACATATCGCACCGAAGAAGGCTGGCCCCAGGTTTCCTTCTCGACCATTTCCCGCTCGTCAAGGCGGGTTTCTTCAAATCCCAGTATAGGTGTCATATGTGTTTTCCTTTCTTTCAAAGTCCTCGCTTTTTACTCTTGTTGCCCGAGAAAATCCAATGCTTCCTTCATTCCGTACCCTTCGACTTCCCGCAGTATTCCCTCTGGGTCAATATTATCCGCTGGGGCAAGGGGTTTGCCCCAGGCAAACTGTGTCTCAACGATTATCTTCTGCGGGTCTTCTAAAAAAGATTCTATTTTCAGCTCGACAATGGCATCTTCCGGTTTTTTTGGAGGCATGACGACCCGTAGGCCGCCGCCTAAAACTTTACGATTGAGTGCGGAAAGTTTTTCTTCTGTTTGTCCGAGCACGTCTTCCCACAGATACTTAAATGCATGTTCGCTTTCTGTTGGATAAAGGTGTCTTGTCGTCACATCACGATGAATTATTTGATGTTGTCCAGGCCACGTTTTTGTGAAAGAGCGACAAGCCGCTTGTGCTTCACGGATGAAAAGTTCAAGGCCTTGATTGGGTTGCGAGGCCGAAATCAGGATTTGTCCTACCTGAGGTCCAGCTTCGCCAACCATGACCCGTAGCGGCCCAGGATCAGGCTCTCTGTTGAACATCCATTTAGTTGGCTTCGACTCCTTTTTGAGAGCACTGAAAGCCAGCCCCTCCTCAATCAGATTCTTTTGGAACTCGATGTGGAATTTCTCTCCAAGTTCCTGAAGAGGCACAAGCAGGTAATTGACGCCGAAGTGCATCGATATTTTATCGTCGGTCTTTATCATTTTTACGTAAGTAACTGCCTCTTAAAACCCAACCGGACTACCTCCCTGTGAGAACGTTGAAAGTAATAGGTTCCATCCACATAACCATTATAGCAACAATTCCGACAACTGGTACAAGATTTTTATCGGACGATTCTGTCCGAGTCCTTGCCTTTTTAATCAGCCGGTTCCAGTCTTGCCACTTTCAGAACGCACAATGTCTGATGATACCATCACTACTATGGCAAGGTCTGTAGCAGTTTTTTGTCTTTGCGCTTCGACCACCAGGCCGATGCTGCGGCGATTATTATGGCGGCGGCGAATACGCCTAAACTGGCGGCGGTGTCTTCGGTGATGTTTTCGACGCCGGTTTTGGCGGCAAGGGCGGCGGTGGCCCAGAGGATACCGCGGGCGAGCGTCCCGCCTAGCAGTTTGATTGCTTCAGTTTTATCCACGATTATCAATCTCCAATAAAGTTTCCACGCGGTAACGAAGTTAAAGCCCCACCCCCGCCAGCGCGATCGCCAGCAAAATCTTCAGCAGGGCAGACAGTGCGTTCCGCTGGAGCGACAGCCGCTCGGCATTGCGGACGTTTTGGCCCCGCCATTCGGCGTTGAGTTTCGTCCACTCGTCCAGCAGTGCGGCGTTGTCCATTTTCGAGAGAATGTCGGCGTAGGCCGCTTCCATGTCGCCCCGGATAAGCCGTTCAATCCACGCCTTGAGTTGCTCGCCTGACATCGAGAGCAAGGCCGGACCGTACTCCTCGGCCCACGGGCGCAGTTCCGGCGGCAATTTTGACTTGAGTTCGTCAATGGTCATTTGTCCTGCCCGTCCTTCCCGTCGCGTGCATCCCTGAACTTCCGCCAGGTTTCGGACTGCTTGACAAGCGCATCGGCCATTTCATCTTGTGTCAGCGCGCCGACCTTTGCCCGTGTAGCCGTCTCGATCGACAGGGCCGTGGTCTTGTCCAGCAGCGCCGAATACTCGGCGTTCATCCAGACGCCGCTGCATCCGGCGAGGACGGGCAGGACGACCAGCACCGCAAGCAGGCACAGCACCGCCAATCTGTTACTTTTTTCTACCATTGCGAATCTCCTCTCTAAGGTCCGCCATGGTTTGGCGGACGGATTGTTGCGTTTCGGTGAAGCGTGTCATGGCAACGGTGTTGTGCTCGACGACTTCGATGAGTTTGCTGAGGCGTTGTTCGTCGCGGATTATCCTGCTATGGGCTTCGGTGAGTTGTTCCTCTCTGGTTCGGCTGTTGCGTCGTTCCCAAAGCCACATTGCACCCATAAGTCCGGCTGCGCCGAAACTTGTCAGATCGCCGATAAGACCTGGGCTTAACATTTCAAACGGCTCCTTTTTCAGTTCGGTGGCGTGTCGAGGTCGAACTCGACGGTCAGTTGGCCTGATATGCCGATAGTTTCGCCTCCGGTGTCGCTGCGACGGGCGAGGAAGTTCTGTTCGGACCCGTCGATCATGTTCTGTACGGCGGTAACGAGAGCAACATTCGAGAGTTGCCCTGCAACGTTGGCCGTCAGGCTCATCGCTCCGACATATGTCGCGTCGCCTGCGCCGGTCCCGCCGGGTGTGCTCCAAGCGCCCGAAGCGCTGGGGTCGTACTCATTCCACGTCGGCGGGTCGCCGGTGAAGTCAATCGCGCGGAGGCAGTGGTAGATTTCCACGTTGCAGGTCGTATCGGCGGTCAGTTCGATTTTCGTAGCCGACCTCGCGGTAACGTTCGTCAGCCCCAGCGGGGGCGAATCGGTCGTTCGTGCGCGGACGAAGGCGATGCTCCGCAGTTCGTTCGTGCCGTTGTTGGCTATCGAGGAGCCTATCCACGGCGTGTTCGGCAACAGAGAGAATATCCCGCCGGAAAAATAGATCGGCAGTCGCCACCGCCCGCGGCGGACCCACTCGACGGCCTGGCGTAGTTCGTTGAAGTGGGCTGCCCGCACGGCGGTTTGCCCGGCGGTCAGTGTCGTGTCGGTCCAGTTCCCCGTGGCGTTGAGTTTGTCAAGCAGAGCGACCTGGCCGGCGCCGGCGTTCGATGCTACGAGTATCTTGTTTTCATCGCTTCCGGCCACCGGCCAGAGCCAATCCATCCCCGCCGGCGAAGCGGGATTCCCGCCGAGTCCGCCTGTGGCCGGGGACAGGATGTCGCCCGTGATGGCGGCGCGGAAGTTTTTGAACGGAGGCGGTGCCTGCGTTGCAACCGTAGCGGCGCGAACGTCCTTGCCTGGACCGACCTGCGAGGAGAAATCCTGCTCAGCCAGATAGACCAATCTTCGCCGGCGGTTAGTGGCGTCGGCCTGTTCATCGGCGTCATCGTCGCGGATGAAGTGCGCGCCGGCGTCAAGCCGGCCTTGGGCGTTCGCGTTTGTCCATGTGGCAGCGTAGGTCATAAGTTCAGTCCAGGTATTTGGCGTAAGCGGGATGGTCGAATATGTAGCGAACAGTCGGCGGCGTGGAGTTGTCCATAATCGTCAGCATCAGGACGATCGTGTCGGCGGCGACGGCTGCGCCGGGGCCCAGGGACAATTCCGCCAGGTTGTGCGCAGTCAGGTTCGTCGCGCCGGGCGCGTCGGTGAATGTCCCTGCCCCAGTGGCGATCTGCTCGCGGACGGTGTAGGCGGCGCTGCCCTGCGATGCCGTTACCTTGGCGGGGAAAATCGCCGACCCGACAGGCCTGATGAACACGATCCATTGCCCGCCGACGTCAATCGCCACGGCGTCGGTATCGGCAGGAACCTTCCCGTCAGCGCCGGTCGGCTCGGCGAGGTTAGTAACTGTCAGCGTCTCGGTACCGACGGTTTCCGTCTCGCCGGCGGCGTTGAAGGCGACCTGGCGGGCTGTATATCGGTTGGATTCGTCGTGTGCAGTGATTCGCACCAACTGTGCCGCCTTGGAACCGGAAACCTCCGCCCACCGCCCCAGCGCGTCGTAATAGTCGTTTTGTCCGGACATTATCCGCTCACTTTCAGAATTGTTGTCCATTCCTCGCCGCAGCGGTGTTCGACGGCGCAAATGTGCGGCGCAGAACCGGGAAAGACCGCCAGTTCGAGTCCTCGGCCATCGACCCGCTCGATGATGTCGCCGACGTTGCAGGTCGGATCGACCCAGCCGAGCGTCAGTTCCGCTTCAACCGCCGAAGCGCAGGACTCGCTCATACTTGTTGCAATTTGTCTCAAGCGGTTCGTATCGTCGCGTTCGTCCGGGTCGGGCAGGGACTCGCTTTGATAGAACACGCTGTCGCTGTGGACCTTGGCCCATTGTGCCGAGGGAACCTGGACGATTTCAGTCGGGCATGAGACGTCGCCGATTACCTCGGCGCTGATTCGCCGGTCCGATGCGACCGTGGCCGTTATGCGAACCTTTACGGTCTCGTCAATGGCGACGGCCTGGAAGTAATCCGCCGGCAGGGCGTCGTCGACCAGATAGATTGCACACTCGTCGGCGGCGACTCGAATCGCCCCTCCGTAACGCCGCCAGGTGGTCCCGTCGTCGTAACTGACCTCGACGACGACGCCGAGGCTCTCGCCGGCTTGGCCAACCGACAGGCATGGGCTGAACCGCCGGGCGACGGCCAGGAAGAAATCGTCGCTGCCGATGTCGGCGAAGTCGAATTTTTCGAGGTTGTAAGGCTCATCGCAGTACCGCCCCGACTCGTTCAGTACCCACTTGCGGAACACGTCGGCCACTGCCGGCCAATTGCCCGATTCGTCGCGGACGAAATCGCGGTAGTGGTAAGATTCCAGTGTTGCATCCCACCCCTTTTTGAGTGTGAAGGTTGATTCGTATCGTTTCAGGTCGCCGATGACCGAGACGGTCCGACGGGCGGGACGACGGTTGAATGCAACCCTGCCTTTCCATAGGTTGCTCCGCCGGGCATCGAGTGTTTCGCCTGCCCGCTGGAGGCGAATTTCCCTTCGCCTGCCAGACCGGCCCGAACGGTAGAAGACCAGCGACGGCGCTCCGCCGCCCAGGCTCGTTCCACTCCGCACCGCCAGACCTGCAAGAGCCGCCGTGTGTGCGATCGCCTCACGCACCGACAACCCCGTCAGCGAAAACCGGGGCGGATATATCGCACCGGCAAAGTCGGCCAGTTCCTCCAGACCGGACGCCGATATATCCTTCGGGACGCACCCGGCCAGGAGGTAATTCAGGATGTCGGCGACTGACCAGAGTTGCCCATCCGCCCCGGCGCTGAAGACCCGGCAGGAGCGGGAATTGACCTGATAAGTTCCTTGGCTGGCCAGGCCGCCCGGCTCGGCGTTGAAGACGCACTTGCCGGCGGGGACAAAGACAGCCGAGGCGTCACTCTCCTGCCATCGGCCTGTGATGGGTGAGTTCAGACTCGCCGCCAGGACGTCTTCTGCCTCGATAATGAGATATTCTTCATCAGGTCCGACGCCGGCGAGATGCCGACTGACGTAACCGTCGAACACAATGCCCCGGCTTGAACCGGCCAGGCATATCTGCAAACCGCTCCCTACCGCCGGAAGCGCTCCAATATCCTCGACGCGACGGGCCGGAAGATACCTGCCGGTCATTGCCAGAGTAACCCTCGCGCGGGCGAAATCAGGTCCGGGCAGAATGCTCCACCCGGCTACGTGCATATCCCGCCTCCGCCGACCGTCGATATAGACGACCGGCGGCAGGGGATTCATCACGTTTGTCGGCGCCGGAGCAGGATGAATGGTCAAATCGCTCACCTTATTCTTCCTTACAGGATTTGGGGCTGGGCTGGGGCCGAAGCCAATGGTACGAACAGGATTTCACTAATCGGCCCGGTGCGCTGAGATTGGCGCGGACGGACAGCCAACAGCACCGATGTGTCGGGCCTGGCGATGGAAACCTCAAAGTCGAACCGGTCATTCCGCGACCGCTCGACCGTCGCGACGGGATTATCGAGGTCCAACTGGCCCGTACCGTTATCGCCAAGAACGTCGAAGCCGTCGGCGTCGGCAAAACCCACCGGCGCGTAATATGAAAACCCGATCAGGAGACTGCTCTGCTGCACGTCAGCCGTCAGGTCTCTCGGGCATGCAAGGGGAGCGGGCAGGAGGTTGCCCTGGTCATCTGTCTGGACGTAGATAATGACGAACGTTTTGCTTTCTTCTACCCCGGCCGACGAGACGGCACGGACGGCATAGACGTAACTCCGGCCCGGCAGCAGGTCCTGGTCAAATGTGATGCTGTCCTGACCCGCCCGGAGGTAGGCGACGGGCTTATCCCAGTCGATACCTTCGATGCCACCAAAACCACGATAGACGTTGTAGCCGCCCAGGCCGAACGCCACCGTCATAAGCGGGCTTCCCGCCCCGACGGCTGTGTAATCCAGTTTGGCGATCGCCACGGCGAACGCCTCGGCCAGCGTCCCGCCGATGCGGAGCATCTCGAAGAAACTCTCGGCGTCGAACGTGTCGGCGGTCTCGGAGTTGCCCAGTCCGGCGGTGTAGGAGTTGGTTACGATTGCGTCGAAAAGTTCCGAAGTCGCCCGGAGCGTGTCTGCCGAATCGGCTGAATCATCACAGAACACCGCCCGCGCCCCGGCGTCCCCGAACGAAGGCGCCCCCGTGTCCCCCCAGACAAAGGCATCGTCGGCGTAGGTTCCCAGCGCCGCTGTGATTATTCGCAGGTGCTGGCAGGCGAGCGACGCCTGGTAAGCCGTTTCGTCGCTGTAAAGTTTGTCGGTGGCCGGCAGGACCGACAGGTCCGAAACCGTAGCCGCCCGGTCGATAATCAACTTCGCGTTCGCCAGCGTGTCGGCGTCGATGCGCGTACAGAGATATTTTCCGCCCAGGGCCGTTTTCGTCAGACGTGCGACTGTGGCGGGGTTGTAAAGCGGATTATCCGTCTGCGACGAAAACGCCGTGCCGTAGTTCATCAGTCGGCTTGTGGCCGAGTGCTTCACGCCGCCGCTGGTAAAATAGCCCGGCACGCCGTATCCGACAAGGAAACATGCGCAATTCGCCGCGACTGTCGGATTCAACGCCAGCCACGCGGCAAGGTCGGTCTCGACTTCGGTCTGGAACGTCGCGTAGTCGGCGAGGCTTTCATTCGCCGTGGCGTTCGGCAACGGACAGAGGTTTGAGCGTGGGATTTCCAACTCGCTTACGCAGTAATCGGCGAACTCCCGGCTGTCGCTGGAAGCCCGGCGGAACAGGACCACCGTTCGGGCCGCTTCGGGGTATTCCGTTTCGGGCGTCGGCACAAACGGTTCGGGGTAAGTCGTGGCGATTTTGATCTCGTCGTAATCCGCTTGATAGCCGTCGCGCGGGGCGGCGATAATTCCGAGATAAAAGCGTTCCAGGCTGGCGTAACGGTCGTAATTATCGACGCCCGAAAGCGAATTCAGCAGTATCCCATCCTGGTATAATTTCCCCTCACCGTCGTTCGCCGCTGCGCCGGTAGCGCGCTTGAATCCGAATACGACATAAGACCACCTGTCGATTACCAGTTCGCCGACATCGCCCGTGTCCGTCCATCCTCCGCTGTCCGCCCTTATGTACATCTTCATGCTACCGTCCGGGTTCACATTCACAAGGCCGTCCCAATAATCGACCGTAGCCTTGTTTGCCACAAATCGCGTAGTACCGGACGGCGCGACGCGGAGGCAGACCCGGAAACCGTAATATATCCAGCCGCCGGGCGCAAGCGAGATAGAAAGGGTTTTCGTAGCGTAGGCGTTATTTGCGCTGGAGATAGTATTGCGTAGCCCGACAGTCCCACGTTCAGGAAAAGAAGCTTCGGCAGTCTGCGTAATCGTCGATGCCCCGGCTTCGGTGATCGAATCCCATTCGCCGAAGGCAGGCACTTCGTTATCGATATAATGTAAAGTAGTCATCAGCAATCAACCCACCTGCCACGACCGTTCCGGGGGCGTTACCGGGCCGATCGACGGCGTGCCGAATCTCGGCGTCCAGTTGATGTCGTATTCCAGTTCGCTCCCGATGTCGCTCGCTACCAGAATGCCCGCCTGGTACAACGGCGATTCAGCCGACGGCGCGCCTCCGGGCGGCGGGAAGAACGCCAACGTAACTTTCCCAGCGTCATTGACGTAATCGCCGGGTCTCTGCCGGAGATAAGCGTTGTTCTTGATGTGGTCGGCGTCGGTATTGATCTGCAACAAATACCCCTCCGCCCGTTCGCAGGCAAAAACACAATTCGCATACAATGACGTTCCTGAATGTCCGGGCGTGCCCCAGTAAAAGACCGATGCGTACCGCCCCTGAATCGCGAAGTGGCAGTTGATGAACTTACAAGTGATACTCTTCATAAACTGCCGTGTCTTGCTCACGTCGTCCCGAAAATCCCACAGACAGTTGACGTAACCGAAGCAATCGCAGAGGTTCAGGGCGTTGGGGGCCGTGTCGTCTATCCGGTAGCGGTAAACGGCGTTCATCACTAGAAAATCGCCGTGGACCGGAGAGTTATAAGTAGCGTGGGCCAGTTCCAGTACGTCCATCGTGTAATTGACGAGCCATGATCGAACCGCCGCCCAGTCCGTCCGACTACCGTAGCCTTGGGCCGCTTGTAATTGACACGTTCCGCTTCCCCAAGTTGCGTTCGGATAGCCTCGGTCGGTCATGTGCGTAGTGGTGCAGTCGAACGCGACAGCCAGGGCGGGTTTATTCGGAGCGGCGGAAGCGTGGACGTTCAGGATAGAGCCTTCGGACAGGCCTGACAGCACGCCGTCGTGTCGAGGCAGCGAGCCGAAATTATGAATGCAGTTGTGGAAAATGACCTCGTGATCGCCGCTGCCGTTGTAGCCGGTGAACACCGCACCCATTGAATAACCGGCGACGCAATCGACCACAGTGCAGAACCCGCCGACGCCCCCAACACCGAAAAAGATGATGCTGTGGTTGCCGGAATAGTACGATTCGCATCCGACGATTACGCTGGATTCAGTCGCGGCCTGTCCGGCGCGTATCGCGTAGTCGGCGGCGTCC
>DAOVLS010000168.1 GCA_030631125.1 Planctomycetales bacterium | reverse complement strand
GCCCCTGCTGTTCGGCCGGAAAGACGTCAATGATGCGATTGATTGTCTGCACGGCCGAGGTTGTGTGCAGCGTCGCCAGCACGAGGTGCCCTGTTTCGGCGGCTGTCAGTGCCGCGGAAATTGTCTCCAGGTCTCGCATCTCGCCGATCAGTACCACGTCCGGCTTCTGGCGGACCACGTGCCGAAGCGCCGAGGAGAAACTCGAAGCGTCCACGCCGATCTCACGCTGCTCGATAAGGCTTCTCTTGTGGCGGAAGGTGTACTCGATGGGGTCTTCCAGCGTGATTACGTGATAAGCGTAGTTGCAGTTGATGAATTCGATTACGGCGGCAAGTGTTGTGCTTTTTCCGGCCCCGGCGCCTCCGGTTACCAGCACCAGCCCCCGCGGTAGTTTTGCGAATTCGATGATGCGTTCCGGGAGGCGCAACTGCTCAAAATCCGGAACCTCGTGCGGTATGAACCGCATAGCCACGCTAAGCGTGCCTCGCTGCCGGTGAATATTAATGCGAAAACGCCCCATGCCTCGCTTGCCTATGGCAAAATCGACATCGCCGCAGGCGCCGAGCTGATCGACCTGCTCGGGCGTGAGCAGCGGCATGAATATCTCTTCGACCTGCCCAGGTTCCATCGGCTCGAATTCGGTGATTATCATCTCTCCGGATACCCAGATTGCCGGGGCTACGCCCGGTGTAAAGAGAATGTCGCTGGCGCCCCGGTCGAGCGCATATTCGAACATTTCGTCTATTGTTTTCAGCATGTTACTGTCATCCTTTCGGAGTTTTCTCATCCGGCGGCGGTAACGCGGAGAATCTCCTCGACGGTGGTGATGCCGGCCTTGACTTTATCCATACCGTCGGCGCGCAGGCTGGTCATGCCCGACTCGGCGGCCAGTCGGCAAAGTTCGTTTATACTGGGCGATGCGGTGATACTGTCCCGCATGACGTCGTCGGGCGACAGTAGTTCGTAGATTCCGATCCGCCCGGAGTACCCACTGTTTCGACACTTGTTACATCCGGCGCCGTGGTAGAACGTTTCGACCTGCCCCGCGATGCGTTCGACGGTGTGGCGGATATGGGCCGGCGGGTCGAGGGGTTCCTTGCAGTTGTTGCATATCTTGCGCACAAGGCGCTGCGCCAGTATGCTGTTTACTGAAGCGGCTACGAGGTACGGTTCGACACCGATATTCAACAGCCGGGTAACCGCGCCGGGAGCGTCGTTGGTATGAAGAGAGGCCAGGACCAAATGCCCGGTAAGGGCGGCCTGGATCGCAATCTGCGCCGTCTCCGAATCGCGAATCTCGCCGACCATGACAATGTCAGGGTCCTGCCTGAGTAGTGAACGCAGCGCGGAGGCGAAGGTAAATCCGATCTTCTCGTTAACCTGGAACTGGTTGATCCAGGGCAAATTGAACTCGATGGGGTCCTCGATTGTGCAGATGTTCACTTCGTCGTTGTTGAGTTCTTTCAGCACGCTGTAGAGCGTGGTGGATTTTCCACTTCCGGTCGGGCCTGTTACCAGGACGATGCCGTTGGGAATGGAAATCGCCTTGCGCCACTGTTTGAGAGTTTCGTGTCCGAAGCCCAGTTTCTCGATGCTCACCAGGACGCTGCGGTTGTCGATGACGCGGATAACCACTTTTTCGCCGGACTTTCCGTTCAGCGTCGAGACGCGCAGGTCAACGGGGCGATTTTCCATCAGCACGTGGATGCCACCGTCCTGAGGCAGGCGGCGCTCGGAAATGTCCAGACCGGCCATTATCTTGATCCGACTGACAATGGCAGGAAGAAGTTTGAAGGGCAGGTGCATCTTTTCATAGAGCCGACCGTCAACGCGGAAGCGAACACGCAGGGACTTGTCGTCCGGCTCGATGTGAATGTCGGAGGCGTTCTCGCGAACGGCGTTATAAATCAGATAGTTGACCATCCGGATTACGGGCGAGTCTCCGGCGGCCGCTTCCAGATCCACTATGTCATCGACTTGTTCTTCCACCAGCGCGAGGTCCCCGGCGCTGACTTCGCCGACGATGTCGTCGATGACGAAGACGTTTGCAGCCGGCAGGTGCGTCTGGAGGGTGTTGCGGATGTCTTTGGCGGTAGCGCAGACGATCTGCACGCGGTATTCGGTCTTGCGGGCGATTTCTTCTATCAGGAAGACGTTGGCCGGTTCGGTTACCGCTATTGTCAGCACCCCCCGGACACTGAACATAGGAAGGACGTAATGCTTTTCCAGGAAATCCCTGTCAAGCACATCAATGATTTTCGGATCGGCGATCCTGCCGGAGACGCGGGCGAAGGGAATACCGTAGCCCAGCGCCAGGGCCTCCATAATCTGCTCCTGGGAACAGATTTTCCGTTCGAGAAGTATCTCGCCCAGCAGGAAGCCCCTGTCGTCGGACTTCTGGAGGTCCAGCGCTTCGGTCAATTGCTCTTCGGTAATGGCGCCGCTCTTGACGAGCAACCGGCCCAATTGAAGTTTCTGGTCGCTTCCAATCGTAATCATCGTTATTACCAAATTAGCGTTCAGCGTTCAGCATTCAGCGGTCAGCCCACGGCACCGCCGGGGGATGATCCCCCCGCAATGCGGGGGGCTGATTGCTACATTGTCTTGATCGCTTCGGAGACGTCATCAAATCGCTCGAAGGTATTGTCCAGACGGGTAACCTCAAGAATCTTCGCTACATGTTCATTGAGGTTGGCAAGTTTGACCCGTCCGAGTTTTTCGGCAAACCTTTCCTGTAAATCGAGCAGGTACTCCAGTCCGGCCGAATCCACAAAAGGCACGTTTTCGAGGTTCAGCACCAGGTCGCCGGCGACGACCCCGTTAGCCTGACCTGCCTGTCCGGCAGGCAGGTCGGTCCTGTTGCCGAAACGATGCTCGATCTGCTCAACGGCGGACCTGAAGGCGTCCAGAGAATCCTCCGTCATTTCGCCGCTGCAAATGAGAAGGGCGACCTGACCGTAATTTTCCTCAGTAATCTTCATCGTCTTTTCCCTATCCCTGAATTACTACCGTTTCTGTGGATCTTTGATGTTTTGCAAAGGTTCAATTACAGGACAGAGGGACAAGCCGACCGAACTTCCAGAGGTCTTTGAGTCGTTCGTTCCGGCCTCGCGAATTTGCATCAGAAAATCTTCCAGGTCCAGCGACAACAGCAACTCTGCCAGTTTCGGATCAAACTGCTTTCCGCTGCATCGGCGGATTTCGGTAATGACAACAGCCAGCGGCATGGCGCTGCGGTATGTTCTCGATGAGGTCATCGCGTCGAAACTGTCGGCAAGTCCCACGATTAACGCCTCGATGGGAATTTCACCGGCCGACAGACCTGCGGGGTATCCGCCGCCGTCGAGACGCTCGTGATGGTGGAGTATGACGGGAATAATATCCTCCATCTGCCGAATACCACTCAATATCGTAGCGCCGATATCAGGATGCCGCTGCACGGATTCGTATTCCGACCTGGTTAACTTACCGGGTTTTCGCAGTACGGCTTCGGGTATGCCGATCTTTCCTATGTCGTGCAGCAGTCCGGCCAGATATATCCGTCCGACGCGGTGCTCGTCGAAACCGCTCAACTGTGCCAGTTTCCTGGAAGTAAGCGCGACGCGATGGGAATGACCGCAGGTATAGGGGTCCTTGGCGTCGATACTGGACGTCAGGGCGTGCAGCACACCCATCAGCAAGTCCTGAACGTCTTCGTAAAGATAGTGGTTCTCAAGGAACACCGCTGCCTGACCGCTGATGGATGAGATGAGTTTCAGGTCGGCGCTGTCAAATTCGCCGTCGATCTTGTTGAGAGCGACTACGACCCCCTGGTACCGCCCCGCGATCATCAACGGCGCTGCCGCGAGGGTGCGAATCCGCTCGATGCGGGCCCCGAGGTCCCCGGTATTTTCGAAGAACCGGTTATCGACTATCGTGGAAAACGTGTTTCTGCCCTCGGCTCTACCGGTCAAATCGCGCTTTTGCTGTTTTTCGGCTCGCGGAGCAATGTACTGCCGGGAGATCCGGGTAAGTTGTTCTGCCGAAAGGGACAGTTCGCCGGCGGAGACTGTCTGGTCGCCGAAGTCGCTTTTCTCGCGAGGATGCAACACAACCACCGCCGCCTGAACGCCCATCACCTCCAGCAGTTCACCGCAGAGGTTATTGAAAAACTCCGTCGTCCCGTGCGCAACCTTCATCGATCCGCTGATGCTGTAAAGCAGCGACAATTCCTCATAGGTGTCAGCCAGATTGGCCGAAAGGGTCGCCAGTTCCTCCCTGGACACTTCCTTTGCCTGCTCGCCCTGGATTATCCACTCAAGGATTCTGCACATATTTTCGGCCTGTTGCTCCGTGTACATCGCCTCCTGGCAGCACAATGAAGCCATTGTCTCGGCGTCGAGGTGCGTCCGGCTGCAAGCGCGGAAGAATTCTTCGCTTTCAATGGTCCGGAGCGTCGGGAACCCCCCCACAGCCGCTCCAATCAACCGGCGACGCGATTGCAGGGGTACGGCAAAGATGCAGCACCCGCTCGGAGACGTCGCAGACTCCCGGTATCCCTGCCTGGCGACCTTCTGTGCCAATTGGCTCATCGCCTCCAGGCAGAACCCCTTCTGCCCGCACATCAGACAGCAGTACTGTCCCTGGAAACTCGGGGCAGTCAGTATCGAGCCGCTTGAGTCCCAAAACGATACGCTCAAACCCAGTTCTCGCAGTTGTTCGGCCAGATGCCTGAGGGAAAAATCCGCGGTTCGACTGAACTCGTCGAAGTTCGGAAGAACCTGCTTCAACGATTGTCCTTTCGCCGCTGTTGTATGGGGTGAGTGGGTCGGCATTTACGCAGTCTCCGTCAATTTATTCGCCCCGTCGGCCTCCAGAAGTCGCTGCACCCTTCGCAGTACTTCACGGGGGCTGAAGGGTTTGCCCAGCACGTCGCGCAAGCCCGCCGCCACCATTTCATCTTCGGTGATGTCAAACCCGCGGGCGGTAAGCATCAGCACCGGTATATCACTGGTCTGTTCGTTCTCCCGCAATCGCATGCACAACTCCAGGCCGGTCAGGTAGGGCATCTGATAATCGGTGATGATCATGTCGGGCTTTTCGGCCAGGGCCAGTTCGAGGGCCTCCTCCCCGTCCATTGCGGTGATGACCTCGTATCCGGCGTGGGCAAGTTTCATGGTAACCACGTGAAGGATGTGCGCCTCATCGTCAGCCACCAGTATTTTCGGAGGCGATTCTGTTGTTTTGTTCGCGTCCACTGATTTTTCCTTGTCGCCGCGGCGACTGCGATTACTGCAAAATCGGCAACTCGAAACTGAACGTGCTTCCGCAGTCGGTTTCACTGGTAACCGACAACTTTCCGTCATGCACAGACTCAATAATGTGTTTGACCAGTGTCAGTCCCAGGCCTGTTCCCTTGGCCATTTTCGTGTGCCCCTGTACGCGGTAGAACTTGTCGAAGATATGGGGCAGTTCTTCGCTGCCGATTCCGACGCCGGTATCGGTAACTTCGCAGACGGCTACGCCTCGGCGTTCGTCTATACTCGTCGAGACGGTTACCGTCCCATCGACGGGGGTGTACTTGATGGCGTTGCTCGTCAGATTAAGCACAGCCTGGTATATCATGTCCCTGTCGGCCTCTACCTGGTGATAGACCGGCGCCAGGCGGTCGATCAGCGTGATGTTCTTGGTCTTGGCCTGGGGCGCCACCACGTCCAGCGTTTGTTTGACTGTTTCCGTCAGGCTCATCGGCTCACGAACGACGCGGACGACGCCGGACTCGATCCGCGAGATATTGAGTATGTTCTCGATGAG
>DAOVLS010000388.1 GCA_030631125.1 Planctomycetales bacterium | reverse complement strand
GAGGCTTCGGATTTCATCTTCGTTGAGGTAGTTCTTGGCGACGGTAACGTCGGCCTTGCGTACTTTCGCGCCCTTCCAGGTTGCCAGGCCCATATTTGGTTCGGCGGCATCGGCCCGGTCGCTGATAATCTCGGCGGCTGTCCTTCCCGTAATCGCCCAATGCAACTTGTTCTGCGTAATCTGAAAGAACTCTTTGGTCTGCCCAGCCTGCGGGTCGTAGTCAATGGATAGTTTGTAGATGTCGCGTATCTTCTGGTAGAATCGCTTCTCCGAGGCGCGGATGTCCCGAATGCGTTCGAGCAGTTCGTCGAAATAGTCGGCCCCGATATTTCGGCCATCTTTGAGCCGCTCGTCGTCAAGCGTGAAACCTTTGACAAGGTACTCCCGTAATCGCTCGGTCGCCCAACGGCAAAACTGCGTACCACGGATGCTGTTGACGCGATATCCCACAGAGACAATTGCGTCGAGATTGAAGTGCTCCAACTCTCGCTGAACCGAACGATTTCCCTCCTGGCGAACTGTTGCAAAATTTGCAACGGTTGCTTCCTGACGCAATTCGCCCGTTTCGTAGATGTTCTTTAAGTGACGGGACACGCCGGACTTATCAACCTGAAAAAGATCCGCTATTTGTCCGAGGGTCAGCCAGACCGTCTCATTTTCCAGACGGACGGACATTCGGCTTTGGCCGTCTTCGGTCTGATAGAAAATAATCTCCGAAGTGGGAACCTTTTCCGGCAAATTCTCTGTCATGCCTTTGTTCTTAACCGTTTTTATCCGATGTTGCAACAGATTCGGAATTCAGCGTCCGCGAATCTTAATCACTTTTCTTCGTACCCTTTTGCCGATAAATGCGTTTAGAATAAGAGAGGTGTTGGTCATTGGACATTCGGCATTGGTGGTTTCGCCTGACGGTGAGAACCGACCTTCCATGTCAAGGCTGGGAAGGGAAGGAAATCAACCAATGCCAAATGCCTGATGCCAAGTGCCGGCAAGGTGTCTATGAACACATCGACGCGGTATGATGAGGTGGATTCGGTTATCACCCGCCTGGAGGCAGTGCGCCGGCGGTTTATGCGGGTTCAGATCGCCCTCGGCCTGGCGGGTATCACCGCCATTGTCTGCGGAACCCTGATAATCGCAGGGCTGATAGGTTACTGGCCAGGCCAGCCGCCGGCTTCGGTGCGATGGGCGATTCTGGCGGCAATGGCGGCGGCGTGGGCGGCGGGACTTGGCTGGCTGGCGATTCGTCTAATCCGCCACCGACTCAATTACAGCCAAACCGCCCGCCTGGTCGAAGAGGCAACCGATGGCCTCGATAATTCCCTCATCAACGCCGTCCAACTCGCCGACGACCCGCAGCAGGTATCAGGCCCTCTCGTCCGGGGCGTTATCCGCGAAACCCTCAGCCGGACGGCGGAAGTACCGATGGCCTCGGCGGTCAACACCGGCCCGATGAAGCGATGGGGAATCTCGGCTGGTATTGCGGCTTTGGTGCTGTGTGGATTCGCGCTGCTTCAGGGGCCTCGGCTGGCAAGGGGAATCTCGGCGGTTTTCGCCCCGTCTGGATACGTCAGGGAAATCCCGACAGTGAAATTGGCCTCGCCGATAAAACCCGGCGATGCGACCCGCTTCGTCGGCGAACAGTTGAATATCGTCGCAAAGATAGAAAATCCCCAACGACAACGCTACGAAACGCGAATCGTCTTCCACTGCAACGCCGCAGAAGACTCCAAACGAATGCTGCCGTCGGCGGACCGATCAACCTACACCTGCGCCTTCGGAAAACTGGAGCAATCGCTCCGGTACGCCGTGTGGATCGGAGATTCCAAGTTCCCCATCGACAAACCCTTCTACACCATCACCGTCATTCAGCACGTCGAAGTCGAGGGGCTGGACTTGGCGTACACTTTCCCGCGATACGTGAATCGCAAGGCCGAGACGGTCGCCAACGCGGCCGGGCCTGTCAAAGCGCCGATCGGAACGACGGTGGAAGTAACGCTTCGGCTACAAAGGAACAGTCCGACTGCCCTTAAATCCGTGCTGCGAAAACGCAGCGGTAAATCGGTTCCGATGCTGCAAGACCCCGACGGAAACACCTTTTCGGCTATGCTTCGAGTAACCGGCGAGGACGGGTATCGCATCGTCCTGACCGGCAGCGCCGGAAGGATAATTCAGCAACTACCCGAAAACGGCACAGGAACATCCGACGGTTACTACGACATCCGCGCGATTCCCGATTCGCCGCCGAAGATCGCCTTCATCAAGCCCAATCGCGACTTGGCCGTCGGCCCGGGCGGAAAACTCGCCACGCTGCTCAAAGTCTCCGACGACCACGGCCTGGCCGGTGTAAAACTGTTCCTCGCAGCCGAAGGCAGGCCGGAGCGGATGGTCCGCGATTTCGCCAAGGCCCGCGGCAAGACGTCGGCCGAGATGGATTACACAATCAACATCGGCAGCGAATACCGCGAAGGCGATGTAATCGTCTATTACGCCCAGGCCGGCGATGGGCGACGCCTCGGCAACCTCGGCGGTCCTCAAACCGCCACGACGCCGAAATTCAAAATCGTCGTCCGCGATTCCGCCAAAGTCGCAGCCGAGCGGGCCAAACGATACGAACAACTCCGCGCCCGCCTGATGAAAATCCTCGCCGAACAGGAAACCCAACGAGTCAATACCGAAATAGCCAAAAAAAAGCCCGCAGGCACAGGGCTGATAATCCTCGCCGGTCAGCAGGCGATTCGGACCGGTATGCTCAACGTCGTCGAAAAATTCCCATTCGAGCCTGATATGATAACCATCCAGCAGGCGTTGGCATTGCTGGCCAATAATGAAGCCGCCCTGGCAGTTACCCAGGCTCGCGTCCTTGCCAACCCCAACACTTCCGACCAGGCCGGCCTGGTTCTCAACTGCCAGACGCTTGCCGCCACGCAGAACAGGATTATCCATTCGCTCCAGATAATGCTGGCGATTCTGCCGTCGCTTCAGAACCCCGACACAGCCAGGAAAACCGCCGCCGGTGGCGATATGCCGCCCGAAGCACGCGAAAAACT